>JACNJL010000050.1 GCA_014382585.1 Limisphaerales bacterium
GATCCGCTTTTATTCGCACTCAAACTCACGGCGTTAAGCCTTCGTCTGGATTGATGGAGGTGGGTGAAGAAACTGAAGGCGGTGAACCGATTTATTTCATTCGAAACGGCTGGGAAAGCACCAAGGACTGGATGAATTCGCTGACGCTGTATTGGTTGGCTTTGGCGGCGGTTAGGATTTCGTTGGCGAGATCTTCGTCGGTGAAACCGAAGGGACGACCAAGGGAATAGCTGATGAGGGCTTCGGTGAAGCCGCGAGCAAAATCTGGTTCGCGTTCAGCAACTCGATCGCGCAATTCGAAATAATCGGCGAAGGCCGGGCCTTTGTGGAAGGCTCCGGAGGCGTCGATTTCCCAAGTCTTGTTTGTCTTCCAATTCCTTCCAGCTTTAGTCCGATTGACTCCGGTCGTCCGCCATTTACCCGCAGCATCAAAGTTCTCAAGGCCAAATCCAATGGGATCAATCTTGCGATGGCAACTGGCACACTGGGCTTCCTCCTGATGGGCTGACAGCTTTTCGCGGACGGTGAGCGGTTTGTCGGCTAGACGTGAGAGTTGCGGCACATTGGGCGGCGCAGGAGGCGACGGATCATTCAATAGATACCGCAACACCCAGGCACCGCGCTCGACGGGACTACTCTCAACGCCGTCACTGCCCATAGCGTGAATAGCGGCGGTACCGAGCAACCCACCGCGAGGAGAACCCACCGGCAGTTTTACTTTACGGAATTCTTCTCCCGTGACTCCTTCGATACCGTAATAGTTGGCCAACAGACCATTGATAAAAACGTAGTCGCTTTTCAGGAGTTTACCAAGGCGACCAGAGTCAGGATCACGCAAGAGATGGGCGAAGGATTCATAAACCTCCCTACGGGCAGAGGCACGAACGCTCTCGTCGAATTCTCGATGGAGCTTAGTATCGAACTGAAAGAAGTCCAACCGCTCCATGTGCAGCCACTGATGCACAAAGCCGGAAACGAATTCATCAGAACGCGGATCGGTCAGTAGGCGACTCACCTGTTGGCGCAGCGTTGCAGGTTTGTGGAGGGCGTTCTTTGCAGCGAGGGCAAGTAGTTCTGCATCAGGCGGGGCGCTCCAGAGGAAATAAGCCAGCCGCACGGCCAGTTCGCGATCAGTTAAGGTGCGGCGTTGCTTCTCAACATTCGGCTCGTTTAAGTAAAGGAAACCGGGAGAGGCAAGAATCACACTAAGGGGTGTGCGAATAGCGACTTCAAAAGGTTCACCGGCAGTTCGGCGGGTTTTGAACAAGGCCAATAGTTGATCGATGAATTTGGGTGCTGGTTTGACCTGGCGAAAAGCGGTCAGGGAAAACTCCGACAAGATTTTTCGGGCCCGTTCCGATTCGGATTCTTTGGGACCGACTAGATTATCGGTGAGAATTCGAGCCAGCCCGACCTTCGTGCCTGCTTTTGGCAAGGGACCTTCCAGTTCGATCCAATCGACCCAAACCGCAGGAGGGTAGCCATAACCATTTTCCTGCTTGATGCGGTAGAACTCTTTACGATGTAAATTTCTGTCCTCAGGTTGGCGTTCCTGAATACCGAATTCACGTGGCGTGTCCGCTCCGATTTTCACAGTAGTTTCGATAATTTCCGGATTCTCTGTCGTGCCATTGACCTGGTGACCGTTGATTGGTTTGCCGACAAAGCCAGCCATAATTCCGTTGAGGCGTTGCGGGTGCCCAATCTGGATAAAATGTCTCTTTGGATCGGAACCTTTCACTGAACCAGCCCGAATCCTAAGTTTGTAGGTTCCGGGCACGAGTTTATCTTTGGGCGGAGTCACATCAATCCGTTGAATCCCCCAGCCAAGCTTTAGGTAAGTTCCACGGTCACTCAAAGGAAGTTCTGCATAGTGCTTGAGGTAGGCATACTTTCGCCCGTACCCACCCTGATATGAAAAAGAGGCGTCGTTGGCATCTTTAAAACCGAACTTCTTAGGATCAGGCACCCCTTTGAGGAGGTTGGCGTTTTGGTAGAGTCTGATGTTATCAGTCAGGTCGGTAAGATTGTGCTTCTTACGAATCTGCTCGAGGGCTTTCTGATTCTCCGGAGCGAGAGCAGCCTTATCAACTCCAGCCTTCCAGCCAAGGTAGCGCTTGTAGGTCTCCTCCATTTGCTTCATGGCTTTCGCGCTTTGAACGTTGACGGTGGTCTCAGGCTCAACCCGAAAAGTCTGCCCCGCGGTCTCCTTGATGGGACCTTCCAGCTCCATCCAATCGACCCAAATCGCGGGCGGCGTACCGTACCCGTTCTTCTGCTTGTGACGGTCGAATTCTTCTCTGACAAGTTTTGCCGACTTGGGCTGGCGTTCCTGGATGCCGATTACTCGCGGCGTGCGTTCCCCGAATTCAACATAGACCTCAATGATCTCCGGATTCTCAATGGTGCCGGATATCTGTTGCATGCTGAGCAGTTTGGTGAAGCCGGGTGAGGTTCCGTTGAGATTTTGGGGATGACCGATCTCGATGAAATGGCGGGAAGGATCGGAACCTTTGACCGCTCCGGCCCGGATCCTGAGCTTGTAGGTGCCCGAAGGAACGTCTTTCGGATCGGGGTGAATGTCAAAGCGTTGAATCCCCCGTGAAAGTTGCAGGTAGGCTCCCCGATCGTTGTGAGGAAGCTTGGCGTAGTGCTTCATGTAGCTGTGATATCGCCGGTAGGGGCTGTACAAGGCGGCTACGGCATTGATTGGATCGCTGCCGCCATAGTCGCGAGGATCGGGGGCTCCTTTCAGAAGACCAGCCATTTTATACTTAAGGACAGGATCGGTATCATAATTGGGATGCTTTTTACGAAGCTCGGCCACAATCTGTTGGTTCTCTGGAGCTTTTGCGGCCTTGTCGACCCCTTCTTTCCATGGAAGCCATTTCTTCTGATATGTTTCCTCCAATTTTTTAACGATTTCCAATTTCTTCGGGTTTACGGATTCTTCAAGTTCTACCCGGAAAACCTTGGTGGGCTTTGCACGAGTGGAGTGGCGGACGAAGGCTTCGTCAATCGCAGTCCGGCCAAGTCTCAAATACTGCTCAAACTGGTCCGAGGAAATAAACTGGGAAGCCCCCACCGTATCAAAAGTGCCGGTTCCTTCATCTGAAGGTAGCGATTCAACATTCAAGCTAACGCCAGTAAGCGATTCGATCGTGTTGTGGTATTCGCGGCGGTTCAACCTACGCATGGTAATCTTACCACCTGAATCAGAGAGTTTCCTCCGGGCAAGCACCATGGTTTGTGCTAGGTCATCCAGGAAATCGGCCTTCTCCTCATTCTTCGGTTGCCGTTTATTTTCCGGCGGCATCTCACCCGAATTCATGGCGTTGAGCACTTTCTGCCACAACTCCGCCTGCTCAAGGGTGCCCACTTTGAACGATAACGCCTCGAGGTTGACCTTCCCTTTTTGCGTTTCCCCATCGTGACAATCCAGACAATAGGATTCGATCAGTGCAAAATGCTTCTTCGGCAACTCCACCTCCAAATCGGCCGCGCCGGCAAAGCTAACCAGCCCTAGAAAGGCTGTTACCGTTGAAAGAGATAATTTCCTCACGCCAGCAGTTCCTTCACCACGCCGGAACTATCGCCATGGCGCTCAGTCTGAATGCCCAAACCTTGCAGCAGGGTCAGCCACACGTTGCAGAGCGGTGTGTCTTTCGGCAAAGCGAGGTGTTGGCCTAATTTCAAGTTGGCGCCGCCGCCGGTGAGTATGGTGGGACAGTTGTCGAGATAATGGATCGAACTAATATTCGAACCAAAGGCCAACGCGGTGTGATCGAACAGACTCGATCCGTCAGCTTCCTTGGTCGCCTTGAGCTTATCGATCAAGCCGGTCAGCAATTCAGCGTGCGCCTTGTCCCGCGCCTTGGAGGCCTCCATGCGTTCGCCGGGAGAATAGTGGCTGATGTTATGAGCGCTCAGAGTAACGCCCATGCTCTTCAATAATTCCTGACCGGGCAGGCGGTAGGTCAACACCCGTGTGCTGTCGGTTTGCAGGGCGGCCACGATAAGATTGTACATGATCTCGATTTCGTCCCTGCCCTTCAGCCCGGGCGCAGGCTCGGCTATGGGCGCCTTGGCCTTGGGCACGTCGAGCCAGTCTTCGTCCTTGCCGAGGCGGGTTTCGATATCGCGAATACCCTGGAAATATTCGTCGAGTTTATCGTTGTCGGTTTTGGTAAGCCCGCGCTGTACACGCTTGGCCTCCGTGAACACTGCATCCAACACACTACGTTTCTCAGCAATAGCCGCCTGCCTTTGAGCCAACGGGAGGTCATCGGCCGAAAACAGTTTATGAAAAACTTGTAGCGGATCATTCATACCTGCCACAGGTTTACCACGTTGATCCCACGACAAGGACAAGCCCGGCCCATGACCTGAGGCGCTGCCATCACTACTATCCAACTGCATGGAAGCAAAGCGGGTATCCCGCCCTAGATTCTGGGCAATCACTTGGTCCACAGAAATGCTATTGGCCATGTTCTGACCGGGAACGGAGTAACGGTTGGCGCCGGTTAACCAAAAGGTACTACCCCAGTGAGCTTCATTGCTATACTGGTTGGAGCAACCCTGCAACACGGTGAAATCTTTTTTGTGCTGTGCCAAAGGCGCTAATCCTTCGGTTAATTTGTAGCCCGCTCCGGTGTCTTTTAAATTCGGATACCAGGTTTCCTTGGTGACTCCAAAACCCATCCCCATGAAGACCGCCCGCTTAGGGATACCATCCGTTGCTTTAGGAGTAGGCGAGGCAAACATTCGGAACCCGATAGATTCCAATGCCGGTAACGCGATAAGGGCTCCAGTGCCACGAAGAAAGTGACGACGATGTAGTTTGGTGCTCATAGTTTGATCCATTACCTTTTTTCAAATTAAGCTGCTGCTAATTACACTCCCAAATCCTGACCGAGTCGAAAATAATTTCACACTCAGTTCCACCCTTGAAGGTAAATCTGTGCTTCCCGTTGGCCTTGGGGTTTATGATGGTGACCTTTTCATGCTCGTAAGTTCTACCCTTGCCGTTAACCACGACCCGAATCTTTCCCAATTCGTATTCGATCACCAGATCGATCCACTTGTTTAACGCCATCTCAGATTCGGGCTCCGAAAAGGATGGCCCATCCGGAAGTTTGACTCTGTGACCCCCATCCTTTGAAATACCAAGATTAATCATGTGATGGCCGATCTGGAAAGAGGGGCGACCCGGAGTAAGTTCAGGCTTGGAAAACTTATAGCGTAAATGACAAACGAATTTCTCCGGAATTCGGTTGATATGAGCGACTGGCTCGAGCCCGAGATGATGATCCCTCTTCAAAACCTTGATCGCCTCCTCTTTTGTTTTGAAAAGAGGAGCGATGATTAATTTTCCATCCTTGATGCTCTTTCCCTTGGGTTGCCCCCAACGTTCCCGGTTCAGTTCACCATCAAAATCATCGGAGTAGACCAGCTTTCCGTTGTTAAATAGCTCGGACTTAAACTTGGGTTCTTTGGCATGGAGTTGCACCGAAAGCGTGACGAGAAAAGTAAGCGACCAGAATTTGATGTTGTTTAAGTTCATGTTTTGAATACAGGTCCTAGAAACCCATTAGGATTGGACAAAATATTTGATTATCTCTGTGCATTCTTGCCTTTACGATCGTGCGTAAAGGGCCGAGCCACCTCACTTCTTAAAAGCAGGATGCTTCGGATCCCCGGCAGAAATAAGATATGCCAGTAGATCGAAGACGTCATCTTTACTCATGGTATTGATCAGACCCGCCGGCATCATCGAAATACGCGAGGGTTCGATCGATGCCAGATCATTGACATCGACAAGGGTATTCGAACTGGGGTTCATCATATCCGTATTTACTTGGTAGCGATCCTCACTGAGATTCATGATGCGCCCACTGATCACGCTTCCGTCTTTCATTTTAAAATTGGTCGCTCCGTATTGGTCACTGATCTCCTTGCCGGGATCGATGATGGCTTCAAGCAGGTCGTAGGCGCTGAACTTACCACCGGCAGCAGACAGATCAGGGCCGACCGCGCCCCCTTCCCCCTTAAAGCGATGGCAGACATAACACGCACCGGCGCGAGCCATTTTTCTACCATTCGCGAAGTCGCGCCGGGATTTTACTTCAGCATTCAAATCGCCGGCGAAATCCTTCAACGTCCAGTTCTTGACGAAGGATTGGGTCTCAAGCGTGAACTGAGGGATACTGCTCTTGGGTTGGGTCTGGATCAGTTTCTTGAGCGCAGGCGTCAGGTCTGCCTCAGGCACGGATTCCGTGGCATGCCTCTTTATGTCGGCCAGATAATTGGCAAGTCGCGCGCCGCCTTTGTAGTTTCCGGAAAGCACAAACCATCGGAAGTATGTCTCGCGCAGTTCAGGAGTCCAACCGTCCTGAAGGTAGCGGAGATTGAGGGCGTAGCCGATCTGCTCCTCCTGGCCGGATGCGTTCGTAAGCAACTTCATGCCTCGCTCGACGGCAAAGGGAGCATTCAAGAATGCTGCGATGGCGGATAGATCCCGGTTTTCTTCCGGCGTCCGAGCGGGGTAGATCCCACCAAGCCATTGGATTAATCTATCTTTTTCTTTCGGTTGCCCGCCGCGAGTCAATGCCAGGGTAACGCCGCGCAGCAGATCGAGACGTGTCTGGTGAGAGCTGGTCTGGTGGTAATTGATACTCATCGCCTTTTCAAAGATTTCCACCGCCGAGTTCGTCGCGTCCACGCGTGCGAGTGCGATCAAAGCGGCAGTAGTGGTGACCGGGTTCGCCTCACCTTTGATCCGGCCCCTCCACTTCCCGACCGTTTGTTTCTCCAGCGCCGCCCGGGCTGCATGGCGAATACCGCGATCGGCTGAGCCCAATGAGTCCCAAATATGGTCTAGATCGGACGCGCTTGCAGCAGCTGCATCCCGCTGTAGATGGACCTCAAGTGAATGGCGGTCCTGTCGTCCTAATTTGCCGCCTGGGACAGATCGCGCTGGCGCAGTGGATTCGTTGCCGATGTAGGTCACCCGATAGAGACCTGACTGAACGCGACGACCGCCAACCGTAAAGTACATGGCCCCATCATCAGGGTTAATGAGCAGGTCCGTGATCGGTAAGGGCTGGGCGGAGGCAAACTCTTCAACCGTTGCAGTATAAGTAGAGCCCTTAGGTTTCAGGTGGACGGCATAGAGTTTTCCGTAGGACCAATCACAGGCAAAAAAGGCGTTCTGGTATTTGGCTGGGAATTTCGCGCCATACCCGAAACAGACGCCAGTGGGTGACCCTGGGCCAACGTCAACCACGGCTCCGAAAGTGTCTGAGCAGAAATCCATGAACTTCCCGGAACCGGTCCGCCATCCATAGTCAGCGCCGTCAATAACGTGATTAATCCGCGTTGGGCGGTACCACGGCGTATTGAGATCCCATTCCATGTCGGCGTCATAGGTGAACAGTTCGCCTTCGCGATTGAAGGCAGCGTCGTACTGGTTACGGAAGCCGGTGGCGACAATCTCCCAAGTTTTTCCCTCGGGATCGATTTGGGCAATATGTCCTAGCGGAGCCTCGGCACCTTTCATGAAATGTTGCAGAGAGGGCAGAAGTTGATCTTCTCCCCACACTTCAGGAACACGTGAATGAGTGTAATCTACCGGAACCTTGGTTTGGTTTCCAATGATGACGTAGAGGTGTTTGCCGTCAGGGGCAGGTATGATGGCATGTGGACCATGCTCACCGGCCGTATCACCGAGGGACTTAAGCTTAACGAGCTTGTCAAAGTTGTCGTCACCATCCGTATCAAGAAGACGATAAACGCCACACCCCATGGTGCTACTGCGCGAACTGACCACCACATAGAGACTGTCGAAAGCATAACAGATACCTTGTGCATGGCCGATCTTCGGAAGCTTAGCGAGTTCTCCCGTCAGAGGCTTGGGGTCCGTTCCAGTGATACTTTTCCGGGCCTTGGCTCCGACAATCGAATAGGTGATGGGCTGGATACTTGCGGGATCAACGCGTTCGCCCAACTTGGGAATCGGAAAGCGATAAAGCCCGCCATGTTGGTCACTAACGATCAAACGACCTTTGTCGTCCTGACACATGGCGACCCACGATCCCTGGTCCTCTCGTGGCACGGAATACAATAGCTCGATTTTGAATCCGTCGGGCAAACGAATCTGCTCCGGGGAAGTCGCACTGCGCTTGGCATCCGCGGAAATGGCGAAGTCTGGAGATACCGCAAAGAGAAGCCAGAAAACTGAAAGTAAGAATTTGATGAGAGTTCGTGAGTTTATCATTTTGCATTCTTTCTCTGCTTCGCTGTCGGAGATGGATCAACCACGGTTTCGAGATAAGTTTTAAGGCGTGCTTGTAGTTGCTTGGCTTTGTCAGCCTGTGTCGTGAATAGATCATTCTTTTCGGCGATGTCTTCAACTACATTGAAGAGTTTGGACGATTGAATTTCACGCTTAGCATTCACCTCTGCCAGCAGCTTCCATTTACCGGCCCGAATAGCCGCCATTCGCTGCCGAGGCCGAGAGAAAATCAGGCCATCAATCGGGCGTTTCACCGAATCGGTTTCCGGATCAGAAAAAAGAGGGACAAAGCTTCCGCCATCGAGTTCTTCGGAGAGATCACCTTTCCCTCCTGCCAATGCATAAAAGGTAGGTAGAAAGTCGTAGCCTGCCACTGGGACTCGGCAAACCGATCCCGCTTTAATCGAAGGGCCTCGAACTATTAAAGGTACGCGAATGCCCCCTTCGAGCAGGGAATGCTTGGCCCCGGACAAGGGAACGTTCGGCGCATGGCTCTTTGTATTTCCACCGGGGACGGTGCCGCGGCCGCCGTTGTCCGTCGTGAAAACCACATAGGTATTGTCAGATATTCCCAAAGTATCCAATTCGTCGAGGAGCCTGCCGATGCCCCTGTCCAGCTCCTCAAGCATGCCGGCCCAACCTTGTGAATAAGCCCGATCAGGAGCGCCCTTTTTTTTATACTTTTCCAATGAGGCTTGCTGCAATTCCGTGCGCAAGTGCACGGCATAGTAGCTGACCTGCGCATAAAAGGGTTTGCCGACTTTGATTTGTTTGCGGATGAATTCGATCGACCGATCCGTGACTGAGCCAGTCCGTTTGGGATCTTCGACGATGTGGGCTGGCTGCATCTTGTCTGCCATACCTCCTGTGACATTTCCGGTGTGCCCGTCGCTCACGTCGTAGCCGCACTCCTCCGGAGAAGAGATCATCTTCTCTCCCCACTTTCCGAAATGGGCACACTGATATTTAGGATTCGCCAGTTTTAGTGCTCGTGGCAGCGTCATATGATCAGTCGGCACCCACTTGCTGGCGAATTCCGTTCCAGAACGAGCGGCACTCGTCCCGCAGAGGATGCTGCGCCGGGTCGGGGTGCAAAGCGGAGCGGGTGAATAGCCCCCAGTAAAACGCATTCCCTCTTTCGCTATCCGATCCATCGCCGGAGTATGAAGATAGCTGGACCCGGTCTGTGGATTGTCTGGATCCATCAAACCCGACCGCTGACTCCAACCCTGGTCATCGGTCAGAATCAGAATGATATTTGGTGAATCAGCCTGAAGGGCTGTAGTAACCCCAAACAGGGTGGCTAATAGGCAAGAGAGTTTTTTAATCATTTATTCTCCACTTTGTTCGGATCCCACCAACCGTTCATCCTGGCCTGCAGCTCGGAAACCACTGCTGCATGCTCCGTGGACAGATCCTTAGTCTCGTGAGGATCCGCCAACAGGTCAAACAACTCCTGATTCTGATCGGGGTACTTTCGGTTGTGACCGCCCGCGTTTGGTCTCTCCTTCGGCAGGGGATCCTGGTAGGTGATGAGCTTCCATTTTCCCTGGATGACGGAGCGGGTCCACAAACTTTTACCAGGCTCGTGAGCCGAAATCATGTTGTGGGAGAAGTTGTTAAAGAAGATGGCTGTTCGGTCGGAAACGGCCTTATTATCAAGCAGGTTGATTCCGGGCATTGCCTTGGGGACCTTGACTCCGCAGGCAGTGAGAATCGTCGGAACCACGTCGATGTTGCTAGCCAGCTTCATCTCCTCTTTGTGCGCTTTGATCCTGGCGGGCCAGCGGGCGATGATCGGAGTCCGGATACCGTTTTCGTAGGGGGACGCCTTGCCGAACTCATTCCAGCCATTGTCGGCTAGGTAGAGCACTAGGGTGTTGTCGTCGACACCCTTGTCTTTGAGGTTTTTCATCAGGTCGCCGCAGGTTTCGTCGAGCCATTCCACCATGGCGTAGTACTTGGCCTTCTTGATCGGTTGAACGTCGGCGTATTTTTCCAGAAGACGCTGCGGTGGGTTGTGGGGCGTATGCGGCAGAAACGGCGCGTACCAGACGAAGAAGGGCTTCTTGTTCTCGATCGATTGATCCATGAAGTCGTAGATGGGCTTCATGGTTTTGCGGCCTATGTCGAGGGACTTTCCGCCGTGTCGGCCCGTTTCTCCGTTGTCGTGGGTAAAGCCAGCGGCAGCAGGTTTCCCCATCCAATATTTTCCGGTATGCATGGTGTTGTAACCGGCATCGGCCAACAACTTCGGCAACATGGGGTTCTCGAAGAAACGATCGAGCCAGACGTCGCGATCCTTTCCTTTGACGGGATCGTTGCCGGTGATGCCGTGCTGATGGGTGTATAGCCCCGTCAACATGGTGGCCAGGGACGGACTGCAGAGCGCAGTGGTGACGTAGCCACGGGTGAAGGTCAGACCTTCCGCGGCGAGTTGGTCGATATGGGGGGATCGAATCTTTTCATTGCCCAGGAATCCGTAGTCGGTCCAGGCATGATCATCGCTGATGATGAGAATGACGTTCGGTCGCTCGGCCAAGAGCGACACCGGAAACAGCAAGGCGAATAGAATAAGATATGTGAAGGTTTTCATGAGATTTCTCTGGGTATGTTTAAAGGGTCCAATTCCGCTGCGTCTAGGTCGGTTCATTTTGCAGGGGATTGCTGGATGGCTATTCTTCCAGGATGGTTTTGATGAAGCCGGCTAACTCCTCCACGGAGATGCCACCGGATTTGTCCTTGTCTGCTCTCTTGAGGAAGGTGTCGATGTGAGCGGAGGAACCTAGGAATGCAACGAACTCCTGCTTGTTGAGAGCGCCATCGGAATTGGCATCAAATTCGGCGTGCCACTGGGCGGGAGTTTTGCGGGAGATGCGATACCACTTGATGCCTTTGAGCCTGGATTCGAATTCCTTGAGATTCAGAGTTCCTGATTTGTTCCTGTCGGATTTTCCAAACCCAATCGGACCATGTTTGGGGGAACGGTAAATGGCGGTGGCGTATTCGACATAGGAAACCTCGCCGTCGCTATTGGTGTCAGCCATCTTGTGCAACTCAGCGGCCGTCATCTTGAGCATCTCAGCGCTGGGTTTGAGCTTTTCCTTCGGGATCGGAAGCGTGACCCAGAGTTGATTGCAGCGCCCCTTGTCATCGACGTGTGCGCGAACGAAGAAGCCCGGTTTGATTTCCTTTTTCGCCTTCAGGAAGCTGACGTAGTTGATCTTCAACTTGTCGCCTAGCGTGAAGGTCCGGCTTTTCCTGCGGTAATTTACAGTGACGGTGCTTCCGTCGACGGATTCGACAACACCATGTAGTATCCCCCCCTTCTTTTCCTGGGCGGCAATTTCGCTCGAGGCAAAGGTCAGGCAGACAACAACAAGGCTGATAGTCAGGTGGGTTTTCATGGTTTCATCTTATTGTATTCTAGTTTTAAAGTTTAATAGGACTCGGTCAGTCAAAAGGGTCGGTCATTTCTCGTTTTCAAACCTCTTGGACACAAGCAGTTTGCAGTCAGGCAGGGCTTTCTGAAGACTGGCCAGGGCCGGTCGGATCCCTTTTTTGTCATCCCGATAGGTGAAGGCATCGGAGAAATCAATGACTTCCAAGTTCTTCAGCCCGGTAAGTTTGTCCAGGCTCTCGGGGGAAAATTCCTCACAATATCGCAGGCTAAGTTTCTTCAAGGCGGTCATCTTGGCCAGATTGTCAAAGCCTTCGTCTCTGATTCCGCCTCCCCGCGAAATCTGCCCTAAGTCCAGTTCGCTCAGATGTTTTAGCTTTACCAGGTGCTGAAGACCGGGCCCTTTGATCAGACTGATCCCTTCCAAATCCAGGTGCTCCA
Organism: Limisphaerales bacterium; assembly: GCA_014382585.1. Lineage (NCBI taxonomy): Bacteria > Pseudomonadati > Verrucomicrobiota > Verrucomicrobiia > Limisphaerales > Limisphaerales bacterium. Next base: position 12,135 of record JACNJL010000050.1, read on the forward strand.
GATGCTCCAGTCGGGCCAAGGCTTCTAGTCCCTCATCCGTAAATCCGTTTGAGTTGCCCATCAGGTTCAGAGATGTAAGGGCTTTGAGTTTTGACAGGGTTCCCATGGACTCGTTGCCAAGACTGCAGAACTGCAGGGATAGCTTCGTCAGGTCCTTCAACCCGGTTAGGTGCTCAAGCGATGGTTTCGGGAAATCACATGACCACAGATGGAGGTTTTCCAGGGCCGGCATCCATTTCACCAGGCAGAGAAAGTCATCGTCGGTCAGGGTCAGATCATTCAGGCGCAATTGGGTCAGCTTGGCAAATTCCTTCGCCTTCGTCTTGGAGAACTGCTTGGGGTCCAAGGTGCGTAGCCGTTTGAGGAATGCCCCCTGCGTCAGGTGCAGCCCACGCTTGCGCCGATCCTCCTCAGTGCGCTGGGCAATCGCCTTGGCTTCAATCAGTCGCGTTGCCTCGGCCTTGTCGATTTTCTTTAACAGAAGCAGTGACCGCACCGGGCCACTCACGCCCGGCGCCACCGCGCCATACAGATGCTTCCACTCGATGACGACCTGGTCGCCGGTCTTAAGCGTTTTGATATACGCACCGAGCACCAAGTCGCCTATGGGTTTGCGGTGGAAATCAGTGACATGAACCGAGTATGTCCGTTGCTTATCGCCCTTCCCTATCTTCTGGTAGTGCAGGTAGTCGGTTATTTCGAAGTTCGCGTATTCCCCCGAGCTCCCACAACGATCCGGGCAACTCCCCGTCGAGCCCCTGCACGTGTGAAACTTCACGTCCTGGAATGTGGCGATCGCCTTGTGCTCCACCAGCACCTTGAGCTTGTCGTTGTCCGGCATCTTGCCGACGTAGGCCTTGGGTGGCTTCGAGGGGGCTGGGACATCCTCGGTGGCGTACGATACGCTACCAATGATCAGGCAGAAAGCAACAAGGATGAGTGTCAGATTGGTTTTCATAAAATTGATTTTTTGGCGATGATTAGGATCAGATATTACTTCGATTGAAACTGCTTGGCTTGCACGAGGGCGTGGACGAATTCACGCAGGGCGTAGTTCTTGTTTTTGGCTGAGCTCATGATGCCCAGCGCAAGGTCTTCATCGGTGAAGCCGAACGGGCGACCGAGACCGTACTCGATCAGGGCTTCCGTGAAGCCATGGGCGAATTCCTCCTGATGTTTGGTGGCAATCAACTCACGCAGTTCAATGAAGTCGGCAAATGCCGGGCCGTCGTGGAACGCGCCAGAGGTGTCGATGGGGGTGCCGGTTCTACTGGGCACCATATTGCCTTTTCTGTTCTTAGTGTATCGGTATTCCTTGCTGCGCCATTTGCCGGCGGCATCGAAGTTTTCCAGGCCAAAGCCGATGGGATCGATCTTGCGATGGCAGCTGGCGCACTGAGCTTCCTCCATGTGGGCGGCGAGTTTCTGCCGCTTGGTGAGGGGCTTGTCGTCGAGGCGCGAAAGCTGCGGCACATTGGCCGGTGCCGGGGGAGGCGGCGAGTGCATAAGGTGGCGCAGCACCCAGGACCCGCGCTCAACCGGGCTGCTTTGGATGCCGTCGCTGCCCATGGCATGGATCGCAGCCATTCCCAGAAGTCCACCGCGCGGCGAATTTTCCGGAAGGCTGACTTTGCGGTAGTGATCGCCAACCACGCCGTTTAGTCCGTAGTGAGCGGCCATGAGACCATTGACGACGACGTAGTCGCTCTTGAGAAGGTTCTGTACTTGTCCCTGATCCTTCGACCGCAACAAGTGGAGGATCGATTGGTAAACTTCTTCCCGCGCTGCCGCTCGCGTGCTTTCATCGAATTCGCGATGTCGGGCAACATCGAATTGGAAGAAATCCAATCGCTTCATGTCCAGCCACTGATGAGCGAGACCAGAAACGAAGTGGTGCGCTCTCGGGTCTCGAATCAAACGATCCACTTGAGCACGTAAGACAGCAGGGTCACGCAGCTGCCTCGCTTTCGCCAACTCCAATAGCTGGGAATCGGGCGGAGAACTCCATAGGAAATACGACAGTCGCACTGCCAGTTCGAGATCATCCAGGGCACGAGGCACACCGTCCTGACCGGACTCTTTCATGAAGAGAAACCGGGGAGACGCCAGGATCATGCTGAGCGGGGTGCGAATCGCGATGTCGAACTTTTGATCAATCACCAATCGGTTTTTGTAGACTTCGACGAGGGAGTCGATGAATTCGGGCGTGGGTCGGCTTTCTCGAAATGCTTTGACCGCGAACTGGTGAAGGATGTTCCTGGCCCGATTCAACTCCGACGGAGATCCTCCGGCAGGGTTGGCGTCAAAGATCGCCTCAAGCGGACTAGGTTGTCCCTGTGGCAACGGGCCTTCGATCTCAACCCAGTCGACCCAGATTGAGGGGGCATGGCCATAACCATTTTCATTCATCAAGGGGTTGAAGAATTTCTTGAGTAAGGGGCCCCACGCAGGCTGACGTTCTCTAATCGCAAACTGCCGTTTCGTATCCTTGTTCACCGTCACCTGGGTTTCGATCAGTTTTGGCTCGGCCGGTCTGCCGGTCACGTGCAGCGCCTTCAGGGGGAAGCCATCCAGTAGCCCTCTGGAAACCGTTTCGGGGTGACCCAGTTCGAGGAAGTGACGAAACGCCGGCGCCTCGTGGGTGACCCCCGCCTTGATTCGCACCGTGTAGGTTCCGACGGGCATGTCGTTGGGCGGGTTTAGGACGACCATGGTGGAACCGGCCGTCAACTGAATCCAGGTCCCTGTATCATTGTAGGGAAGGTCGGCGTAGTGCTTACTGTAGGAAGCATACTTGGGAAAGAACTTCGCGGCATGGCCAAAATTCGGGAACCCATGGTCCCTCGGGTTGGGCGCTCCTTTCAGCTTCTTAAGGTGAGGACCAATTGCACGGTAAAGCTGCCCGCGGTTACCCTTGGTGCCCAACCGTGCTTCGAAGCCTTTGTTCTCTGGTCGAGCGAGCGCCTTGTCCATTTCCGCATCCAGTGCCGCATAGCGTTTCAGGTAGTCGTCATTTCGTTTGACTCCCTGTCTCAAAGCGACATTGAGCGTTTTTTCCGGTTCCACGCGATAGACAAAAGGCTTGGCACCTCGAGCAGCTCTTCGTTCATAGAACTCATCGATGGCGTGGCGTCCGAGTTTCAGATACTGCTCGAACTTGTCACTGGAAATAAAAAGTGAAGATCCGACCGTATCGAAGTCCCCGGAACTTCCATCATCGGGAAGGAGTTCCTTACCGAGTCGCACACCCAGCAAGCTCTCGATAGTGTTCTGGTAGTCGCGCTTGTTGAGCCGCCGCATGGTGATCTTGCCACCCGAATCACCGAGCGCCTTGCGGGCGGTCACCATCGTGAGCGCCAGGTCATCCAGGAAATCCGCCTTCTCCGCTTGTTCGGGCTGCTTCTTCTTTTTCGGCGGCATCTCCCCGGAGTTCAGGGCATTGAGGACTTTCTGCCAGGTCTCCGCCTGCTCGATCGTTTCAATATCAAATGAAAGGCCTTCGAGATTGACGCTGCCCTTCTCGGTATCGGCATCGTGACAATCCATGCAATAGGCATCCAGAAAGGCCGCGTGCTTTTCGGGGAATACGACTCTTGGTTTGGCGACGGAAGCAGTTGCCATCTGGGCTTCGTCCGCATTGGAAGTTCCTTGCGAATCGTCACTGGGGACACCTTGCGGGTGGTTGCCTTTGTTTTCCTCCCCGCAACCGGTCAGCAAGGTGACGAAGTACACCGCAAACATCGTGCCAAGGGTAAGGCGTGTAGGTTTCATAGATCGTAAGGGATTATTGATTACGCCTGCAACTGCGACACCACACCCGTGCTGTCGCCGTGCCGATCCACGTCAACACCGACACCCTGCAACATAGTCAGCCAGACATTGTTCAGCGGTGTGCCTTCATTGAGCACGAGGTTCTGCCCCAGTTTGAGATTGGCACCGCCACCGGAGATCAAGGTGGGTGGATTGTTGAGATAATGAATCGAACGAATGTTGGAACCAAAGGCCATCGCAACGTGATCAAACAGACTGCTGCCATCGGCTTCCTTGGTGGCTTTTAACTGATCGATTAAACCGGCCAACAGTTCGCTATGTGCCTTGTCCCTTAATTTGGAAGACACTTCCGTTTCGCCTCCTGGACGATAATGACTCACATTATGAGGATTTCCGCCGGCACCGATACTGGACAGCAGGCGTGACCCGGGTTCGCGATAGGTAATGACCCGAGTGTTATCCGTCTGGATTGCCGCCACCATGAGCTTGTACATCATCTCGATTTCGCTGCGCCCTACCAACGCGGCATCCGGTTCCTCCAGAGGAGACTTTGATTTGGGCACGTCCATCCATTTTTCCGATTTGCTCAACCGGGTTTCGATGTCGCGGATGCTTTGAAAGTACTCGTCCAGCTTGTCGGTATCACTCTTCGTCAAACCCTTCTGCATGTCCTTTGCCTCGATCATCACGGAATCCAGGACACTGCGTTCCTCCGTCAACATTGCCCGACGCTGAGCAAGGGGGATGTCATCTGCCGCAAAGAGCTTGAGGTAGGTTTCCATCGGGGAATTCCACGCCGAAAGCGGTTTTCCACGTTGGTCCCATGCCAGCGAATTCCCAGGACCATGCCCATTCCTGTCGTTGGCGTCACTAGCCAGTTGGATGGAGGTGTAGCGGGTGTGCTCGCCAAACTGCGCGGCGGCAACCTGATCGGCGGAGATGGTGTTGGAAAAGGACTGCCCCGGGGTGCCGTATTGATTCGCGCCCGTCAGCCAATACGTGCTTCCCCAGTGCGCCTGACGGCTGAATTGATGTTTGCAGCCCTGGACAATCGTAAGGTCCTTCTTGTGACGAGCCAAAGGCTTTAGCCCCAAGGGCAGTGTATAGCCCGATCCCTTGTCATTGATGTCGGGAAACCAAGTCTCCGAGGTGACGCCGTAGCCAATGCCCATGAAGATCATTCTCTTGGGAGGCGTTGCCGCAGCGGCCGAGGCAAGGCGACGAAAGCCGATGGACTCCAATGCCGGCAGCGCGATGAACGCTCCGGCTCCACGTAGAAAGTGACGACGATTGAATGAGGCGTTCATATTCGGAAATTCGTTTCGTTCATTTGCTCACAACTTCAATCGGCAGTTTCGGTTGTTTGATCACGGTGAGTTGGACGTCGTCCACAAAGAAACCGCCTAACGGAACAGGCGTCTTGGAGTTGTAACCCGCGGTGGCGGCCACTGCGATGAGGGCAACCGTCGCATCCGATTCCAGGATGCAGGAGGCGGAAATGGTCGCCGCGTCGCTTCCCGGTTGAAGCTTGATGGATTTCTTCCCAAGCGCCTCGGCCTGCCGAACCACCTGAGGCCAAGTTTCACCAATCGACTCGGGCTCTCCCTGAAACAGAAAGATGCGGAGGCTTGCTTTGGGATTGCGTAGTTCGTTATCGGAAAGAGATGCATCACGTCGAAAACGCGCTGAAAGTTTGAGAGAATAATTTCCCTGCGAAGGTTCCGCTTCCAACTGTTGGCGCAGGGCAGTGAGGTCGACCAACTGGAATACGGAGCAGTTGGAAGCAAAGCCGTCGGGATCGCTCTTCACGTTGGCGGTCCGGACAAATCGCAGAACCTTGTTTCCATCCGCCTCCTTGACCACCTCGGCGGGATTACCGGCCCATTCGCCGAAGCGTACCGGGAACTGCGTCGGAGTCGGCCCTTCGGCCATGGTCTCGAAATCACCGTGGGCGATGTCGAACACCCGCGCTTCCGATTTGGGCGAACCGATTGCCCAAATCATGCCGACACCGAGCAGCCCCACGAAAATTCCCGCTACCAAACCCGCCGCGATCTGGCGGGGCCAAGCAAACTGCCCGACCACCTTTTGCTGTTCCGGCGCAGCTGCTCCCACCTCCGGTTCTGATTCCACGTCCAAGGCCAGCGTTTCATCGGCCAACGCACCGTGTATCTGTGCGGCCTTGAGATATTGCGATCGCACCTCGGCATCGTCCTCAATCCCGGTGGAAAGCGCCTGCGCCTCCTCCTCTGTCGTTTGACCGTCCAGATGTTTCTGGATGAGTGCGTCCCAATCTTGAGAAGGTCTCATGTCATTTCCTTTCTAATCTGCCTTTGGATACACGTCTGCAAATCGAGGCGTGTGCGTTGGATTGCCTTGTAAACTGCCTCGACCGACCGACCGCCTTGTTCGGCAAGCCACTCCACACTTCGGTTCTCGTGGTAATATCCCTTAATCAAGGCATGCTGTTTCTCGCCAAGTTTTTGCATACAGGTGGCCAAATGCCGTTCCACCTCAACGGCAAACCCGGACTCGCCAGCCATTTCTCGTTCCAGCACCGCCATCGCCTTCTCGGAGAGCTGGGCGCGACGCTGCGCACGCGCGAGAAAGCGCCGCGTCTCAATCCGCGCAAACCCCATCGCCCAATTCACGAACGGCCGTTGCGGGTCATAAGAGTCAAACTGCCGCCACAAAGCCACGGCCGTCTCCTGTAGAATATCCCGTGCGTCTGAACGGTTCGGCACCATCACAAGCACCGAACGCAACATCACCGGCTCCGCCTCTAGAAGCAGCCGCGTGAAACGCTCGTGGTTGTTTTGATGATCCATGGTCGTTTTGAGTAGCCAAGCCAATTTCTATACAGGTCCGCGAAACAGTCCGAATTTGGACAAAAAAATACTAGGGTTATTTTCAGGTGATTACGGGCACTTTGAAACTTCCTGCAAATAATCTCAAATTCCAGGCTACCTTTAAAGGTGATCCTAGGCCCAAGCTTATCACTGGGAAAGCCATCGGGGACTTCTGATGCTCGTAGGTTCCATCATGGTTGACGCGCTTTCTCGCCTAACCTAAAGTCCGCCGCTCATGTCCGCCTCGACAACCCTTTTAGAAGATAAACTTCACGAGTATCCCCAACAAGACGTGATCGACGGATCCGGTGGAGGATCCGCGGCGGTTCTTGATGACTGCCTGGACCAGAACGGCGGAGTGTTGCAACTTCTGCACCGTTACGCCGGCCGAACATTTTGTACCCCCGGGAAACGGATTCGCCTCGATGAGGAGTCCTACTATCCGAATTACATGGGCGGTACAGGGCTCGATGAACTCTGGATGTGCTGCACTGCTCCTATCGTGACAGGAGTCATCGACACGCGCACGGGTAAGGCCCCGTTCCGCGAAGGAGAAGCTCACGTCCTTACTCCCGGCGGCCAAGTCATCTCGCTGCAGGATTTGATCCTCGCCAATCCGAAAGCGGTTATGGGGGAGAAGGTCACGGCCTTTGCCGAAGAACTGTACGGTGACCCGACCTGGCCGATCGTGTCCAAGAAGTTCGACAACTTGAATCCGATCCCACATCACCTCCACTGGGCGAAGTGGGAAGTCTACGACATCAACTCCTTCGACAATCCCGGTGTCAGTCCGTCGCATTATCACACCACGGCCATGGGGCTGTATCCGTTTGTGACCAAGGACGATTTTCTCGCCTGCATGAAGCGTTTCGGAAAGGGCGAGTACAACGGCGTCCGGCACTTGTCGCCGCACACTATGATGCAGCTGGATAACGGCTTCGTGATGCCGAACGGTGTCCTGCACTCACCGACCGACCTCTGCACACACGAGCTGCACGTTACGATGGATGAGCACTTCCTCGCAGAGGACCTCACGCTTGATGGAAGCATCGGAGCTGCCGATGCGTTCTACGCCTGCCGGGAAGAGGACTACCCGAAGGACCGGCACGAAGACTGGGAGTACTTGGTTGAAAAGTTCGACTTCGAAGCCAACCAAGACCCGGACTTCGTAAAGAAGAACTCGCGTCCAGCGGTCACCGCCGAAGAATTCGCAGGTGACGGGGTAGACGCACAGTGGATTGTCTACGGAGATTTCCTTGGCGACCAGAAAGCCTCGATTCTTCGTTTAACGGTGGAGCCCGGCAACAAGACCACTTTCTGCCCCGAGAGTCCGGCCTTATTCCATACCAATGGTGGAAGCGGCCGGGTTGGAAAGTTCGCAGTGAACTACCACCAGAACATGAAGCTTGGCGAACTCTACCCCGAGATCGGCTTCATCACTCAATCCGCGCTCAACAACGGCGGCGTGGAAATTGAAAACACCGGCTCCGAACCTCTGGTGTTGACCTTCGACTTCCCGCAAAACGCCCATTCCCGAACACCCGGCGTCTCAGCCCTTTAACAAACCCATATCCTTCTGGCTGCTGCCGAAACGCTCGGCGTCGATGCCGTGTTTGTGCAGCAACTCTAGGTAGAGGTTGCAGAGTGGAGTCGGGCCGTCCAACACGGTGTGGGCCTGATGGCGGTAACCGCCGCCAGCCACGATCATGGGGAGGTTGTTGCAGGTGTGGTTGGAGGAATCACCAAAGTTGCTGCCCATGACCACCGTCGTATGATCGAGCAGGGTTCCTTCCCTCTCCTTGATCTGATCCATTTCAAAAAGAAACCGGTTGAAATGGCGCAAGGTATCGACCTCAACTTGCTTAAGCTTGGCGATGACCTCTCTACGTCCGCCGTGATGCGATAGGGTATGCCAACCGCCAGTGGCTCCGGGCACTTTGATGGCGCCGTAGATCCAGTCCATGGACAAAGTGATCACGCGTGTGGAATCGGTCTGCAAAGCCAGCTTCGCCAGCTCAAACAAATTCCGAATCTTGGTGGAAAACGGAAACTCCGCGTCAGCACTCAGGCTCTTGGCCACCTTCGGCTTTTTGGTGTTCAGCCAAAACTGTTCGTGCTTCAGCTGAGTTTCCAGCTCGGCAATTACCGTTTGATAGCTCTCCAGCTTGCCGGGATCCGAGCCTTGTTTGCGTAAATTCGCCAAATCGCGCTGGAGGTTGGTGAGGATGTTTTGGTCATTGCGCAGCCGCTGTTTGGTGGCCTGCAAATCCTCGTCTTTGAACAGCAGATCAAAAATCTTCGCCTCATCGTGCATCGGCGGGATGGCCGCGCCACGGTCGTTCCATGAACACCCCCAGCCACGGTCGTAGATACTGAAATTCAGGAACGGAAACCGCGTGTCGCTGCTCATCTTTCTGGCCAACACTTGGTCCAGCGAGATGCCATTCACAAAATTGGGCGACTCTGGGCTGGGCGTGCCGGTGAGAAACGATTTCTCTGAGTCGTGATTACTCGTCTCCATGCCGGGATGAAACAGATTCTGGAACACGGTCATCTTCTCCAGCGTCTTCATCCCCTTCAAATAATCGGAGGTGCCTAGATCGCCGCGTTTCTTGGGGAAGAAATAAGGCTCATAAAATCCCAAACAACTGTTGATGAAAATGATCCGGCGCGGCACGGCCTTGTCTTTCGCCTCGGCCCGCTGCCCCAGCGACTGCAACGCCAGCGGCAACGCCATCCCCATCTTCAAAAATTCATTGCGACTGATCATTCCGCTTCGCCCTCCAGTGAATAGACCAAGACTTGGCGGATCAAGTCTTTCATCCCACAGGCATCTGCCTCGGCCGGGATCATTGCGTACAAGTGCAGGCGCTGCTGCAGATTTGGCGTATAGCCATTGGCGTACTCAAAAAACGTCTTTGCAAAATTGTAGGCGACCTTTCGGTGCTTCGAGAGCAGGATTTTCTTGAGCCCAAACACATCCTCAAACTTGGCTCGCCCCACCTCTCCGGCAGCATCCACGTTGCCCGTCAGTTTAAAATATCCCTTCGGCCGATACTGGAACGTACCGCGATGCGGTAGCTTGATGCGGTACTGCGTGCGCCATTGGCCGGTGGCATCAAAGCTCTCCAGTGCAAACCCATAGGGATCGATACTCTTATGGCAGGCGAAACAGGCCGCGTTGTTTTTGTGCTGCTCAATCTGCTCGCGCAACGTCGCGGCGGCCGGCCCGTGATCCGGCTCAATCGCCTTCACGCTTTCAGGCGGTGGCGAAAGCGTGTTGCCCGCAATCGTCTTGGAAACCCACGCGCCGCGCCGGATGGGCGAAGTCTCAAAACCATCGGCGGTCACCTTGAGAATGCTCCCCATCGTCAAGAGCCCGCCGCGCGGCACCTCAGGCGCAAAGGTCACCTTGCGCATCTGTTGGCCAATCACGCCGTCAATGCCGTAGTGCTGGGCAAGGCGTTGGTTGAGGAATGAAAAATCCGAATCAATCAAATGGCTCACTGACAGGTTTTCTTGAATGAGATGATTGAGGTACGCCTCGGTCTCCTTCGGCAGATAACGGTTCAGCAGATCATCGTAAATCGGATACAATTTCAGCGACGGCGACACCTTGTTGAACTCCCGCAGGTTGAGCCATTGATCGCAAAACGAATGGATCATGCGCGCGCTCCGCGGATCCTGCAGCAGCCGATCGATTTGCGCGGCCAACGTTTTGCCCTCTAATTGATCGACTTTCGCCAGCCGCAATAGTTCTGCATCCGGCACGGATAACCACAGCACCCGCGACAATGCCGCCGCCTTGGCGTAGGACGCATTGGCGTGTTCACCCGGTGCCATGAGAAACCGATGCGACCCCAGCACCGCCTTCAAGCCCAACCGCGTCGCCGCCACAAAATCGCCCTGCTCCCGGAACGCCGCTAGGCTAATGGCATAATACGGCGCCAACTCGGCCTCCGTCAGGCTCGAGGCAAATGCCCGTTCGGCAAACCGGCGAATCACGCGTTTCAATTCATCAACCGATTCAGACACAACCGAAACCGCAAGCGTGGAATCGTCTTGCGGCAACGCCGTCATTACATCCAGTTTACCAATGGATGCCAGTGAGCGGCCATCAATTGTAAACGCGTCGGTGATCAGAAATTTAATAAACCGTTTAGCGATCGGCTTGGGAAACACGATCGGCTGTTCATTGGCCAACCGAATCTCCAAGTTCCCCGCCAACACCGGCTTGCCCCATGATTTGCCATCATCGGAAACATAAATCGCGTACGCCTTCACCTGCCCATTGCCGTTGCCGCCCGACCAAGTGGCGTACGACAGCCCGTCGATCGATTTGCCTTTCGGATTCTCCAGCACCACAAAGTGCGGCGGCTTGGCGAGCGTCGGCTTGAAGCGCGTGTGCCAGAAGGTCCTATTGGAGCCATCCTGCATGCGCTCCTTTTCCATCCCCTTTTGAAAACTGCTCACAGTGATGCGCCCGCCAATGGCCTTCAGTTTGGTTTGCGAAACCGCCGCCGATACCGCCTCACGCGGCGGCGCTTGCAACGGCAAGCCCGCAAACACATCGCGATAAGTCTGTGGCGGCCACTGCTCATGCACCGGCCCGCGCGCTTTCAACTGCTTGATGTACGCGCCCACCTTGCCGTTCTGCTGACGAAAGTTATGTCTGGAATAACAGTGCACTGAGACATTTTCGTCCGGACGCAAAAAGGCGCGGATGGTGTGAGATTTCATCTCGCGATTGCCCAGCGAAATCACGTCCAGCAAACGCTGTGGCTGCGGCCGGTCATCGGCGTAATAATATTTGCCCGCGTACACCATCAGGCTCACATCCTCCGGGAACGCCCCAAGCTTCAGCGCATCAAAGGTCAGTTCGTACCAACCGGGCACCGGCGGATCGAAGTTGTCGTAGAAAAAAGAATAACTGTTGCCGTTATTGGCGCGCGTCCAGGAAAAGAGAATGCCGTCCTCGTAGGGCCGAGTGTAAATATTGTACGACTTGTGACTGTCCTTAAGCTTGCTCGTCACCCACACGCGTTCCGGCTCAAACCCCTTCGCCGGTAGGGCAAACTCCAGCAGATCATCCACCGCCGTGAAGTAGGCCGTGAGCATTTCCTTGGTCAACTGCACCCGCCGATCCGAATCAAAATTGCGTGTGCCGCGGTCTTCCGGAATCTCGCCGGTCAAATCCAGCTTCACCCCAAGCAAATCATTGGCCGAATTCACAAACTCATGCCGACTGATCCGCCGAAACGATTTGGGTGCTGACGCCTTCTGCCGCTGTGCCAGCCACTGCAGCATCAACTGTCGCTCCTCGGCCTTCGGCTGCTTCTTATTCGCCGGCGGCATCTTCGCCGTGATCAGGTTTTCAAACACCAACGCCCCGTCTGATCCGTCCCGCTCCAGAAGCTGGGTTAAATCCAAACCACCCTTTTTCGTCTCCCCATCGTGACAATCAAAACAGTACTGCTCAAAATGTTCCTGAGCCACCTCCGCAAAATCCCGCGGCGGCCGCTTGGCCTCGATGCCAAATGCCTCCGCACTCCACATCATCGCCCATGCGTACAAGGGGATGCAGAATCGCTTGCGAAGAAGTTTAATCATCGGGCTCATTTATACTCATGCGCGAAAACGCGAACAAGCCTCTACCAGCCGGCCTGAAATGGCACAGCTATTTCTTGCCAGATGCATTCTCTTGTTCGGCTTCCTCTTCTATAATTTTCTTGTCCCTAAACCATTGCAAACAAAGATCCGGCCAAGTGGAAAGCGGGTACTGTTTTGGCCGAAGGGAAAATCCGTGACCGCCCTTCTCAAAAAAGTGGACACGAATAGATGCACCGGCTTCTTTCAGAGCATTGGCATAAATTGGATTTCCGGGAAAGAAGCCCTTGTCGTCTTTGGCTGATACAATCAGGGTTGGGCTGATTTCATCGGAAACAGTAAAGTCCTTACTCAGTTCCTTCCCCTTGTTCATATAGGCCGGATAAAGCAAAACCGTGAAGTCTGGTTTGCAGCTGACAGCGTCGAGCTTATCTACTTCCTGATAGGTTTTAATATCAAAACCTGTACTGACCCGGGCCGCCAGGTGTCCTCCCGCTGAAGAACCCATTACGCCAATCCGCTTTGGGTCTAGGTTCCACTCTGATGCTCGCGAGCGGACAATGCGAACAGCTCGCTGAATATCCTCAAACGCATCTTTGCGTTTTTGGGGGACCCGGTATATCAAGACAAAGGCAGAGACTCCGTGTTGATTGAGCCACTTGGCAATCGGCTCCATTTTCGTAGTTACAAGATGGCTGTATCCTCCCCCGGGACATAAAATGACCGCGGGCCCAGGCTTCTTCGTAGCGGGAGCCGGGAAATAGCGCATTGAAGGTTTGGTTACATCGGTGAGGCGTATGTGCCCATCACCACGATCGGGCTTCGGCGTTCCCATACCTGTGCCGTCTTGATTCGCTGTATCCTTGGGCCAGAGCATAATGATCTGGCTTGCCTTCACCTCGTTCGCATTCGCGATCATTGCAGTGCTCCAAAAAGAAATGCCGCATAATAGAAAGAACAGTAGTCGGGCTCTGGTTGAGGTATTCATAAGTGCATTTCCAGTTTCTTTTTCATGTCGAGCAATGAGCGTTTTATCCGCCGTTCAAGCCCTATCCATCGCCCTGTATTTTGGCGAGCAGTGCATGCATGGCCTTCACGCGTTCGGGATGCCGATCCCATAGGTCGGTGGTCTCAAACGGATCGATTTTCAAGTTGAACAACATGCCTTTGCCGGCGGCCGGCCGCACGCGATCAGGGCCCTGGCCGAAGATAATTTTCCACGGGCCATCGCGCAGCGTCTTCACGCCGTTGCCGGCCTGATTAACCATCGGCCCGCGCCGGGTCGGGTTACCGAAAAAGGCCGGCGGCATCTTGGCCGTGATCAGGTTTTCGAACACCAACGATCCATCCGAGCCCTCCCGTTCCAGAACTTGGGTTAAATCCAAACCACCCTTTTTCGTCTCCCCATTGTGACAATCAAAACAGTACTGCTCAAAGTTCCGAAAGGCATTCTCACCGAGCTTTGATCGAGAAGGATTTGCTTCGGCAAAAAGCGGGGGGGGGAAACCATCAAACTCAAGGTGCATATGGTGAGGAATCCCCTCATCATTAATCACTTGGTTTTTCCGAGCAGCTCCACCATCGCCTTGCCCATGCCCAGCCCCACGTTCATGTAAGTCTTGGCATTACCACCGTAATGAGCGTTGGAGCTGGAGCCCATGCTCAGCGGATGCGTGTACACCACCGCCGCCTCACCCGGGTGCGCCTTGCCAAAGGCGAACATGCCGTCGATGATCAGCTTCTCGTTGCCGGTAGCCTTGGCTTTGTCGGTTTGGCCGAGCGTGGCGACCACCATCTTGGCCTTGGGCGCGTTGAACTCTTTGCGAAGCGCCTTGAAAAGTTGTTCCAGATTTTTGCCATACACGGCTGAATGCGCGGCGTTGTATCGATCCTTGTCTCCCTGCCACCACAAGAAGCCCGCCACCTCGTAGCCTTTGCCGCCGGGGTAGTGTTTATCGAGCTCTTTGAGCACGGCCTTGGCCCGGGCGACGTCGCCGGCGTACTGTAAACCGGCGTGCCAGGTGTGCTTGGGGGGCTCGGGCACCTCGCCCTTCGTCCAGCTCGGATGACGCACCTCATCGTTATAGGCCGGAGTAACAAGGGTAATCTTCTTTCCGGTCTTCTTGTCGGTTGCCTCCACCTCGTGGCGTGGGCTGCCCGGGGGAAGGAGATCCCAGCCGAGACTCCGGTTGCCAATCGAACTTTTGAGAATCAGCACGGGTTCATCCAGCGCGTTGCCAAGTTGATGACCGATGCCGGTCTCAATGCCGATCTTACCCCCGGAGACTGTCAGCCAGTCGTTACGTCGAACGCCGCCGCGACCTCCCGGCCCGCCACTGCCCATCGTGTGGACATTACGCACGTCTTTCCGGGTGATCCAGTTACCCGCGTCATCAACCATGAAGGGATAGAGCTTCTCTTTCTGAACAGCGTGTTCAAGCGAGCCCTCCTTGTCGCCCTTGACCCTGCCCATCTCAAGCGTGTTTGACTGGCCCATGATGATGAAAACCTTAACCTGTTTTGTCATATCCGCGGGCTTAGCATTCAGGCTAGGTCCTTTGGCGGAAACCGAAAGGGTTAATGCAATCAACACGATGATGGCAGTGAGTGATTGGAAGCGATAGTTTTTGGGGTTCATTTGGTTTTAATTATTTCTTGGTTTCTTTGTTTCGTAAATTTGAAAAGACACCGCCGGAAGGCTTGGCGGGCAATGACTTTTGCCAGTCTGCCAGCATTTGTTTGAGGTGCATGGCGTGCTGGGGATGCTTGTCCTTCAGGTTAATTTTTTCGAGTGGGTCAGCGACCAAGTCGTAGAGTTCAATGTGCTTGAGATCCCGATTGGCCACGAGCTTCCATTGTTTGCTCACTATCGCATAGGAAACCCAGTGGTCGGGCTTCGTTTTTTGAGCGGGCCATGGGGCCACCGTTTTCCAGTAAAGCGGCTTGTCACGAAGCGCATTGCCTTTGCCTTTCAGGGTGGCCACCTGGCTGATTCCATCCGGCCGGTAGGCGGACGGCAGCTTAGCTCCGGCAATTTCACAAAATGTCGGCAGCAAATCCACCGCGGAAAAAATCGAGGTCTTATCCACCTTGCCGGCGGTAATTTTTCCGGGCCAACGTGCAATAAAGGGGACCCCCACTCCGCCTTCGAATAGGGCGGCCTTGTATCCTTTGCGCCCTCCGGTGATGCCCCGGGCTGCGGCAATGTTGAAGCCCTCTCCGGTGGCGGTATCAAACATCGTCTTTAAGGCGGCCCCCGGTTGCGCCCGGGCCGGACCGTTGTCTGAACTAAAAATGACCAATGTGTTTTCGGTCAGTTTCAAGCGGTCCAAGGCATTCAACACTTCACCCACCCGGTCATCGGCGTGGGAGAGAACGGAGGCATAAATATTATCGCGCTCCTTCAGCTCGGGAAAGCGTTTTCGATATTCGGGCACGGTGTGGAATGGCGTATGCGGCTCGTGTAACCAAAGGTTGATGAAAAAGGGCTGGCCTGCTTTCCGGCTTTTCTCGATGAAGGCAATGGCATTTTTGGCATCCTCGTGAACGGGCATTTGTTTGCCCGAACAGTTGAAGGCTCCGTAAACATCAAAGCCATACTGACTGGGTGGCGGCGAATCCGGGATCATGTCATTGGCAAGATGCCATTTGCCAAAGTGCGCGGTGGCATAGCCGGCCCGTTTCAGGAAACGGGATAACAGCGGGGCCTTGGGGTCCAGCCAATCGGGCATGTTGCGCTTGGCATTGCTGGGCACCCAGGCAAAGTGCCCATTAATATTATAGCGCGCCGGAAAATGCCCGGTCATTACCGCTGTTCGGCTGGGGGAACACACGCCACTGGCGGTGGTGAAGCGATGAAAGTCAGTCCCCTCCTTCGCCAGCCGATCGATATTGGGTGTCTGGACATACGGATGCCCATGGCAACTGAGATCGCCCCAACCCCAGTCATCGGCAAAGATGAAAAGAATATTGGGGGGGGCCTGTGCCGAGGCCTGAAAACCCAACCCGAATCCGAGCGTTACCAGAGTTAATAATATCCTGTTCATTCACCTGAAGTCATTAGGGGATCGCTTGTAGCATTTGGTTGATGGTCAACACATTACCATCCTGCTTGATCTGCAGATCAAAAAAGCCGCCGCCTCTGGCCTTGTGCAGAAATCCAGCAGAAATTATTTCACCCCGTTTTGAAAACCGGCTGGGCTTGGTCCAGTCAACCTCTTTGAGGGTCTTTTCGTTCACTTGTGGCCCGATGTCATAATCTTCTGACATAAGTTGGCTCAAGATTTTTTCACATTCCTCAGCGTTCATGCCCATCATTGATCCCGTCCGATATTCTTTTTTGCCCACCTTGAGAGTGATTTGTTTTCGCGTGTAGGGTTTGCCCGCCCAGAAATTGCCCATCTGAATTTGACCCTTGAGCGGCTTTGCACCGGACTGCAACCATTCACCATGGCTTACACTCAAAACCTGATAAGAAACCTCGCGGCCCTTAATCTGCTCAACTCCCTGCACGCGCAGTCCCCGGAAGGGGCTCGGGAACATATTATGCGATGATATTTTGGCGATCTTTTTAATCCCGGATTTTTTCGCGAGCTGAATCACTGTTTGCTCCTGATCCTTCGTGAGAATCGCGCGTGGCACGTAGTCTCTCTCGAATCCATATGAGGCAACGGCGAGGGTTAAGGTGACAAAGCTAAATACTATTTTCTCCATTTTGTTTTATTTGCTTCTTTCTTATCTCAATACCAGTTGGCAAGAGCAGTTCATCATCGCCATCAATTCGTGTTCGGCAAGAAAGTAACCGAGTTTGTCAGCCGGTTCACCTCCAAAATGAACATTTTTCCCCTTGTGCTCGCCCCACAATTCTTCGGCGGATGATGCAGATTAAACTTCCCCGAACGCGTCTTGCGCAGGCCGTTGTTGTCCTTGCCGGATATAGAGTCGCCGATAAAAATTATGCGTTAGCCTACGTCAAGCTCTGCAAAAAACCGCTTGTAATTGAACGGTTTTGTCACTTATCGAATTCAGTCGCCATGCCGATCATTCAACTGGAATCGAACATCGCCGCGCCCATTGAACGGGTGTTCGATTTGGCGCGAAGTATTGAGGCGCACACAAATACCACTGAGGGCACCGGCGAGCGCGCGGTAGATGGCCGAACTTCCGGATTAATCGAGGCCGGCGAAACGGTGACGTGGGAAGCGAGGCACCTCGGCGTTCGCCAGCGGTTGACCTCGAAAATAACAGCCATGGAGCGGCCGAATTTTTTTGTGGATGAAATGCAACAAGGCGCGTTCGCCTCGATGCGGCATCGGCACGAATTCACCGCCGATGGCGACGGCACGCTGATGCGCGACACTTTCGAATTTACCGCACCCTTGGGGCCGCTCGGTTGGCTGGCGGAGAAATTATTTCTGACGGATTACATGAAAAAATTTCTACTCCAACGCAACGGCGCACTCAAAGCCTTGGCCGAATCCGACGGCTGGCGAACATTCCTCAAATAAAACGTTGGAAATAGTTTCCCTCTCTGATGCAGATGCACCGATCATCGCGTGACTGAATAGGCGGTCGTTGCGCGTCGGTTTATTTTTTTGCTTTGTCGTTTATTGTCGTTTCACCGCGCTCCACCTTACGGTACAGGAAGGCATCGGAAGTCAGCAGCGAGGTGATGAGGGCGTTCATACTGCCTTTTTCGCGGTAGGCGTGATAGGCGTCCTGCAACACAGAACCGTCATTGATCGTCTCGTTGCGGCCGATCCAGAAACGGAAGGCGTGGCGGACGAAGACCTGTTCGACGTGGTCGCTCTTCGAAAGTTTGTCGATCATCTCGAGGGCATTCTTGACGGGGCCGTCGAGTTCGGGATCACCGCTGTTGATGATCTCGCCGGAGGTGTCCACGGGCTTGTCCAGTTCGGTGGTCCGGAACAGACCGGCGTGATTGTACATCTCAAACGGAAGCCCGAGCGGATCCATCTTCTCGTGGCAGGTCCAGCAATAGGTCTCACGGGTCACGCGCATACGATGGCGCAGCGTGGTGTTGGGCTCGTCGGGCAACATGGCGTCGACGGTGATGGGCACGTCGGGGATGCCGCCGCCGAGGAGGCGTTCACGAATCCAGCGGCCACGCAAAATGGCGTGGTTGTCCATGGCATCGGAATGCGACACGAGCCAGGAAGGATGCGTGAGTAACCCGAGGCGCTGGCCTTCCGGAGCAGTGGCCAGCGTGCGGTCGGGTTTCATCGAGCCGGCCCCAAAAGAGCGACGGCCGACGCGGGCGTAAATCTTGGATCCATTCAGATTGGCCGTCGCCACGTTGACATTGCCCCCGCCGCGGCGGCGTTTCTGGGCGGTGGCGATGCGTCTCTTGGCCGTGGCCAGCGATTTCTTTTGGCGATCCAACGATTTTGAAATCTGGTTATTCTTTGGGTCGGCCTTTAATTCTTCTTCCAGTTTGGCTATGGCCGTTTCCATTCCCTCCAACTCGGCCGCTTCCTTTTCGGCCTGCGCTTCGTCGGCTAGGCGCTTGGCTTCCTGTGCGGCCTTGCGTTCCTCGGGATTATTCTTACGACCGAAGTACGTGCTATCGCTGCGGGTGGCCACGATTAGCTGGGTGGTGAGGAGTTCCTTGAGGACGTCCTGATCCTTTTCCAGAATCAGCTCAATCAGGCGATCGGTGCTCGCGGTGGCATCGAACATCGCGCGGTAATGGCTGGTGCCACGGGTGCTGACACCGGTTTGGCCGAGGGCGGCGTTGTCTTTGCAAATGTAGCCGCCCAGGTCGTAGTCGAAAAAGTCGCGGAAGAAACGCAGCACGCGCGGCTTGCGAATGCTCTGGTCGGCGAGCATGCGGGTAACTTCGCGTTCCACATCCTCGCGCGTGCGCAGGCGACCCTCGACGATGGCCTTGCGGAGTTGGGCGTCGGGCTGGATGTAGCTGAGGGCGTGGTTGACGGCGAGACCAAGTTCCCAGTCCTGCAACATCGCGCGGCCGTGCGCATCCACCTTGTTTTTTTCCACCAGCTCGGACCGGAAAAGCGCGTCGCGATCGAGGAAGATGGCGGAGAGCCCCATGAACACGCCGTCCTCTTTGCCGACCTTGTCGATGGAATCCTTAACGATCTGCAGATAGTCATTCGTTTCCTCGGCGGTGGGCGGACGGAAGGTCAGGGCTTCGAAGAGGAACTCCACCGCCTTGCGCAGGCGCTCGTCGGTGACGCCGTCTTCCTTCATCAGATCATGAATGGGCGTCATCGGGCGGGCGATTTTGGTGCTGTAAACAATCGCCGTGGGCAGACCGCGCAGGTCGCCCTTGGGCTTCACCTTGTCGTAGGTCTTGGGGTCGTCGGTGATCTGCTCGGGCAACCCGACCAAGCTCATCGGGCCATAGGCCATGTATTTCAAAATGTCCTCGGCTTTGCCCATGATCTGCGTGGCTTCGGAGCTGTTGACGGTGTAGAAGTCCGGATAATTTTCGAGGCCATGCTTGCGAGCGGAGGACAGCACCACCGGCACGCTCTTCACGGCCGTGGCGTAGGCGACGGTGCCGCCTTCCCAGCGCAGGATGCGGTCGGTACCGAAGTAGAGTTTCAACTCGCCGCCGTGATTGGTGGGCACCACATCGCCGCGCGTGCGTTGGCCGGGACGGGCTGAGTCATAGGCTGGTTCCCGGTTGATCAATTCATTGAGGCGCGTGATGTGTTCCTGCGGCGTGACCCGCCAAATGCGCGCGGGCGTGTAGGTCGGCGCCAGCCGGATATTCTTGGGCAACGGCCCAAAGAGCAAATCGTGCGCGATGAAGTTTCCCTTGTTCGGGTCCAAGTGCGCTTGGAACCCACCTTTGCCGGCCATCTCGCGTTTCAGTTCGCTGACAATCCAGTCGGAAAAACGCAGGCGCTCGACGATTTCCGGTTGCGACTTTTTCTTGGGCGGCATCTCCTGCAGCGAGACCTGCGCCCAAATGGATTTCCACGTGGCCGCATTGGTCTCATCCACCGGCCCGAGATCCTCGAGCGAGAGATTGCCCTTCTTGGTTTCGTTGTCGTGACAGTCCAGACAATGGCTGTCCAGAAACTCCGCCGCGAAGTTTTTGAAATTACCCCGAGCAGGTTCGCCGGGCGTGTAGATGTCCGCAGCCTGAGCAGCCGTGCCGAGCACGGCATAGACCGCCACCCCGAGGGTGAAGGTCAGCTTGTTCATGCCATCACTTCTTTGAGCGGTCCGCTGCCGGAATCAAACTTGGCCGCCATCTTCTCGGACATGTTGTAGCGATCCACCTCCACGCCAGAAGCGCGCAGGATGGAGGTGTACAACGCGTTGAGCGGGCGCTTGCCGTCCAGCTGCGTGAAGCAACCAGTCTTGAAAGCGCCATCGTAATTGCCGAGCAACATCACCGGCCAGTTCTTGCCGGAGGTGTGTTGATAATCCGCGTTGTTGCTGGTGTACACAATGAGCGTGTTGTCCATCATCGTGCCGCTGCCCTCGGGCACGCTTTCCAGCTCCTGCATGAGCTTCACCAACATGCGGCTGTTATACTGGCGGATCTTGATCCAGATCGGATTGTTCGGCTGCTTCATGTGGCCCAGGTTGTGGCCCTGCTGTTCCACGCCGAGGCCTTTCCAAGCGCCAAAGATTTCACCGCGACCGGAGCCGATGGTGAGCACACTGGTGATGCCCGACTTGAGCGCCGAGATGCCGAGATCCAACAGGCGATCGTGCCAGTCGGTTTCAAATTCCGGGTTCGCGTAGGCGTCGTCCACCGGCGGCGCAAACCGACGCAGATGACTGGACACCGTGCCGAGCCGCTCGCGCAGACCGTTGATGTCGTTGAAACCCTGCACGTACTGGCCGTAGCGCTGCTTGTCCGCGCCGGGCAACTTGCCGCCCTTGGCCGCCGCCAGTTGCTCGATGCGATCGAACATGCTCGAGCGCGCCTCGTGCTGCTTGCGAATCGCGCCCGTCGAAATGCCGCCGTACAGCATCTGGTACAGGTGATTCGGATTCGAGTGCATGAAGATCGGCTGACCCGCGCCGCTGGCCGAAAGATTCGCTACCGTCGGCTTGGCCTTCATGTTCTCGATCGAGTCCATGCCGATGCACAGATGCGGCAGAAGCGTTTCGGGCAACGCGTTGCTCAACGTGTAATCAATCGTCGGCCCGCTCGGCGGCACGCCGTCGCTGCCGCGGTATCCGCCCAACGCCCCAAAGAACGCACTGTGCGACGGGCTGGTGTGGGTGCCATGCAACCCGTTGATGATTTGCAGTCGCTCCTTATACGGTTCCAGCGCCTGAATCGGCTCGGGCAATTTCACCTTGGCCAATGAACCGCTGCTCTTCATCCCCGCCGGAATCGCCGTTGCCGGATCGAATCCCTGATTTTGCATGAAGAAAATGACGCGCTTGGGCGAGCCCTTCTTGGCCGACGCCTTGGCGGCATTCGTCAACCCCGGCAAAATCGCCGGCCCGAACACCGCCGCCGCGGCCATTCCTTTCAAAATATCTCTGCGAGTAAGCATGTTTCCGTTCATCTCTGCCGAAAGTGTAAAGTTCGACCGCCCCCACGTCGAATAAATTCAGCACTGAAATTCGCAAGCGGAGCGCTGAATTCGCACGCGGAGACGCGGAGAAATGTAAAACCAGTCCACTTTGCTTTTTTCCTCCGCGCCTCCGCGGCTCCGCGTGAGATTATTTCTTCATCCAAATCAACTCTTTCCACGGCGGCGTGTCGTTTTTCTGGACGGGGCCCGGAGAGCTGCGGCCGTTGCGGACGATCGAGGTTAGCTTGGCGACCAAGCGCGCGGCCACGTCGGGGTGCTGGGTAATCACGTTGGTGGCTTCGCCGGGGTCTTTGGCCAGATCGTACAGTTCACGTTTTCCCTTGCGGGCATCTTCCATCACCAGTTTCCAATTCCGCTCACGCAACGCAAACCGGCCCTGGATGCCGTGATGCACCATGGCCACGCGGTGGGCTACACTGTTTTCGCGCGAGCCCTTGAGCACAGTATAAAAACTCAGACTATCCTCGCCGGCATTGGCCGGCAGCCGTTGGCCGGTCATGTCCGCAAAGGTCGCCAGCAGATCGGTCTGGCACACGGGCCGATCCCATTGGGAGCCCGCCTTCACCTGCGCGGGCCAGCGGATGATAAACGGCACGCGATGGCCGCCTTCGTACACCGAACGTTTGCCTTCGCGATAGATGCCGTTGCTGTGATGGCCGAAGCGTTTAATGCGTTCGCGCCAGGTGGTTTCCGGGCCGTTGTCGCTGGTGAAAATCACCATAGTGTTGTCGGCGAGTTTCTCGTCATCGAGCCATTTTAAAATGCGGCCCAAGTGATGATCGGTCTCGATCATGAATTCCCCGTAGGCCCCGGCCTTGCCCTGCCCGCGAAATTGTTCGGGCGGAATCACCGGCTTATGCGGCGAGGTGTACGGTAGGTAGAGAAAGAACGGCTTGCCCGCCCGCGCCGCCGCCGCCCGGCCATCAAGCCACTTGAGCGATTGCGTGGTGAACCGATCGAGACATTCGACATCCACGAAATCCGGCGCCACCTCGAGATCTTGCGGCGTGCGATTCTTCGGCGGCACCTTGGCGTACGGCGGCTTGATGCGGTAATCGCTGATGGCAATCGCATTCGGTTTCTTGGCCGTGTACTGCGTCGGCGGCACCTTGGCAAAGCGCCCTTCAAACCACGCCAGCACGCCGTAGTTCATTGAGGCCGGAATGCCCCAGAAATAATCGAAGCCCTTATCCAACGGCATGTCCTTCACCGGCTGCGTCCAATCGCGCTTGCCCCATGCACCGGGGAAGTCCATCCCCAAATGCCATTTCCCCACCATCGCCGTCGCATAGCCCTGCCCGCGCAGCAGCGAAGCCAGCGTCACGCGGCCGTCGGCAATCAGGCACGCACCTTCCGCGCCCATCACCCCGCGCTTCAAGGTCGTGCGCCACGCGTAACGTCCCGTGAGCAGCCCGTAACGCGACGGGGTGCAGACCGTGTCCGAGCAATGACCGTCGGTAAACGTCATCCCCTCGCGCGCCAGTCGATCCAGATGCGGCGTCTTGAATTTCGATTTCGGATTCAAACACGACGCATCGCCGTAGCCCATATCATCCACATACACGAGAATGACATTCGGCTTCTCCGCCCACACCGCCAACGCGGTCCACAAAAGGGTGACTAGGATTTTCATTTTAAATACTCACGCAGAGCCGCGAGGGCGCTGAGGATTTTTTAGAAAGGGACGAGGTGGAACTCGTCCCTCCCGGGAGGGGCAAGTTCCACCTTGCCCCACTTGTTTTTATTTCCGCGTCTCTGCGTGAGAATTCATGCATCTACCAATTTCATTGCTTCCATGGTGAGCCGCGTGGTCGCGGGCCAATCCCCCGCTTTCACCATCCAACTCCCACCGCAGGCCAGCACGCTGGGCAGCGCGAGATAATCAGCCAAATTACCCGCGTGAATACCGCCGGTCGGGATGAAGCGCATCTGCCCGTACGGACCGCTGAACGCCTTCAGCGTGTTCACGCCGCCCAAGGTTTCGGCCGGGAAAAATTTCACCGTCTGCACACCGTGTTCCAGCGCCAGTTCCAAATCCGTTGGCGTGGCAATGCCGGGAAACACTGGCACCTGATTTTCCTGACACCACGTCACCGTGCGCGGATTGAATCCCGGCGTCACCACAAACCGCGCTCCCGCATCCACCGCGGCCGCCGCTTGTTCGGCGCTGTGCACCGTGCCCGCGCCGAGCAGAAACTCCTCGCGCCCGGCCAACGCCCGCAGACTGTCCAGTGCCGCCTCGGTGCGCAACGTGATCTCTGCGCAGGGCAAGCCGCCGGCGCATAGGGCATCGGCCAACGGCTCTGCATCGGCCGCGCGTTCCAGCGCCACCACCGGGATCAGCTTCAGCGATTCCAGACGATCGATCATGTTGCGATCCCGTAAAACTTACGGGCTGTGCCTTCGAAAATTGCGTGCGCCTCATCGGCGCTAATCGGCCCGAGCACCTCGGTCAAGGCGCCGTGCACCTGCTCGTAGCTGCCGGCCAGTTCGCACACCGGCCAATCGCTGCCGTACATACAGCGCTCCGGCCCAAACGCTTCCAGCGCGGCTTCAACGTACGGCTTGAGATCGGCGGGGTTCCAATTCCCCCAATCGGCCTCGGTGATCATGCCGGAAAGTTTGCAGAAAATATGGTCGTGCTGCGCGGCGGCCTGCAGCTGCGGCAGCCAATCGTCAAACGACTGATCCTTGATGCGCGGCTTGGCGAGATGATCGATCACCATCGGCAACTCCGGCAGTTCGCGCCCCAACCGCTCGGCGTGTTTCAGGTGCTGCACATAAAAGAGCAGATCAAACGGCACGCCATGCTTCTCCAGCACCTTCAGGCCGCGCAGGATGTCCGGGCGCACAATGAAATCGTCATCCGGTTCGTCCTGCGTGATGTGGCGGATGCCGACGAACTTCGGGTGATCCTTAAATTCTAGCAACTGCTCCTCGCACGCTTCACTGGCGAGATCCACCCAGCCGACCACGCCGACCAGCCAATCGTGTTCCTCGGCCATACCGAGCACCCAGCGGTTTTCCTCCAGATCATGCTGCGTCTGCACAAAGATACTCTCGGCGATGCCGGTCGCGTCCAGGTGCGGCCGCAAATCCGCCGGCAAATAAGTGCGGTTGATCGGCGCATGCGGCGGCGCCTTGAGCCACTCGTAATCGAAGGGCTTGTCCAGTTGCCAAAAATGTTGATGGGCGTCGATCATGTCAGTCGGTCTTCCTAGGCTTACGCCCATGTAGATGTTTGCCTTCGCGGGCGGCCTTGAGGGCGTCCGGCATGTCCACCGCGCGACCTGGATCGCCCTGCTCGGCCAGCCAACGATCCAGTTCCGCGCTCAGCGTGTTCAACTGGTTAACGTGGTTCCGCGTAATGGCGAGGTTGGCCAGTTCGTAGGGGTCCTTCACCGTGTTGTATAATTCCTCCGCCGGCCGGTGCATGTAGCGTTTCACCATTTGGTAGGTGTGCGGATTGGTCCAGGTCTCGCGCATCCACGTTTGCCAGTAGGGATTCTTGAGCACGGCATCGCCCTTGCCGCCCATCAGATGTTTCTCAATGTACAACTCATCCGGGCGCAGGTTGCGGATGTAATGAAAGGTGCCGTCGCTCACGCTGCGGATAGGGTAAGGCGGACCTTCGGGCAGGTTATTGTGAATGCCGTAGACATACTTGCGATGCGCCTTGGCCTGCCCCTTCAGCACAGGCAGAAAACTCGTGCCATCGTAGTCGTGCCCTTTCGGATCCCCGCCAGCGGCGGTCAACAGCGTGGGCAGGATGTCCGCGTATTGCACGAGCGCGTCGGTGCGTCGGCCCACCGGCGTGCTGCCCGGCCAATGCGCCACCAGCGCGGTGTGCAGGCCAGTATTCCAGTTGGTCCATTTACAGCCGGGAAATTGCGATCCTTGTTCGGAGGTGAAAAGCACCAGTGTGTCTCGCGCTTTGCCAGTGGATTCCAGTGCCGCGAGAATCTCGCCCACCTGCCCGTCCATGTAGGTAATTTCGGCGAGGTACTTGGAGAAATCAATCCGCGTGCGCGGCGTGTCCGCGAGGTTCGGCGGCAACTTCAGCTGCTGGGGGGGATACTTTGAGGCATCGCCCATCACCCACGGCACATGCGGCTCCACCAACGCCACCACCAGGCAAAACGGTTCCTCGCCTTGGCCCATGAATTTCGTGATGCCAGCCACCTCATGCGCGCGCGTGGGATTGCGCACGCAGTTGGGATCAAACCCTGCCACCGGTTGAAACGGATACACCGCCGGCGGCTTCACGTGCACCTTGCCCGCCAAGCCCACGCGATACCCCAGCGCGCCCAGATGATGTGGCATGCTCGTCAGGCCCGGTCGACTGGCCGAATGGTTCCAAGCGCAGCCGTTGCGCATCGCGTACTGTGCGGTGAACAGCTCCGACCGGCACGGCTGACACATCGCCACGCCCAAGTACGCACGGTTAAACGTCAGCCCACGCGCCGCCAGCCGGTTGATATTCGGCGTCTTGGCGTTTTGTCCGCCGTACAACGGCAGATCGTTGTACGTGCAATCATCGGCCATGATGATTAGGAAATTCGGACGTTCCTTCCCGAACACGCCCAAACCCAGCAACAGGCCGGTGAGCAGAATAACAAGCCGCCTCATCATTTCTTCAATTGATTGGAAGTGTCTTTACGGAAGCCGAGTTCCTTGATCGTGTCTTTCACCGGGCTGAGATGTTTCCCCTTGAGACGTTCGGTGTTCTCGGCCAGATCAAACCACTTGGCGGCCATCGCCTTGACCCGGTCCGGATGTTTACCGGCAAGGTCGTTGAGCTCCGAGCGATCCTCATCGATGTTGTACAATTCCCAGCGACCGAGCTTGGCCGAGACCAGTTTCCACGGCCCCTGCCGCAAGGCGCGGTCCGTGCCGAAGTGAAAGTACAACGTCTCATGGCCCTCACGCTCTTTGCCCTGAAAAATCGGCAGCAGGCTCTTGCCCATCAGCGGATCCACTTTGCGCGAGCCCACCTGCTGGGGGTACTTCGCCTTGCCCACCTCCAGAAAGGTGGCCATGAAATCAATCAGATGCCCCGGCTGTTGCGTGATGCTGCCGGGCTCGGCCTTCAGCCCTGCGGGCCAATGCGCAATCATCGGCGAGCTGATGCCGCCTTCATGCTGGTTTTGTTTGTAGAGACGAAACGGGGTATTGCCCGCATGCGCCCAGCTGGCGTCATAGGTCCAATAGGATTCCGGATCCCACGGCTTGAGATTGCGCCCGCGCGTGCGCTCGAACGGACACGCGCCGTTGTCCGCGCAAAAGAGAAACAACGTGTTCTCCCATTCGCCCTTCGCCTTGAGCTTGGCGATAATGCGGCCGATGTTCGTATCCATCACCTCCACCATCGCGGCAAACACCTCCATGCGATCGGCCTCCCACCGGCGCTCGTCCGCGCTCAGGCTTTTCCACGCCGGCACATGCGCCGGCCGCGGGCTGAGTTTTGTATTCTCCGGAATGATGCCGAGCCTGAGCTGTTTTGCATACCGCGTGCGGCGCAGTGCATCCCAGCCGCCGTCGTAGGCGCCTTCCCATTTCTTCACATCCTTCTCCGGCGCGTGCAGCGGATAATGCGGCGCGTTGAAGGCGACGTACAAAAGAAATGGATCCTCCTTCGCCGTCGCTTCATCCAAAAACTTCAGCGCAAAATCGCCCATCGCGTGCGTGGTATAAAACGGCCGGCCATTGAGCTGCTTCGGCACCGTGTACGGTTCGCCGTTGTAACGGAACGTATTGTCGCCCGTGAAAAAATTACACGCACCCGACAAGTGCCCCCAGTAACGTTGGAACCCGAAATCCGTCGGCTGCTTGCTCAAGTGCCATTTGCCGACCATCGTGGTGAAGTACCCGGCCTTGCCCAACACCTCCGCAATCGTCGCCCCGCGGCTCAGGCTCCCGCTGCCCGCCTGATCGCAGTACAATCCCGTGAGCAAACTCACGCGCGAGGAATGGCACTTGGCCGTGTTGTAAAACTGCGAGAACCGCAGCCCCTTCGCCGCCACCGCATCCAGATTCGGCGTCCAGATTTCCGAGCCGTAACATCCGAGATCCGCAAACCCCAGATCATCGGCCATGATCAGCACAATATTCGGCCGCCCCGCCGCCTGAGCCTCGATACCCCCGAACGCCCACAGCGCCGCCAACAATAGAACGATACGTTTCACGCCCCGAGTCTTCCCGCAGACTGGCCTTGGGGTCAATGCCTGTCGGCAAGAGTTTACACAATGGGCCGGAACTGGTAGACACCTCGTCCCTTCCAAGGGAAACCGCATGTCCACTGCCAAGATCATTTACACCAAGACCGACGAGGCGCCGGCGCTGGCGACGCATTCGCTGCTGCCGATCCTGCGCGCATTCACCCGGAGTTCCGGCATTGAGTTTGAGCTGAAGGATATTTCGCTCGCCGGCCGGATTCTCGCCAATTTCCCGGAACACCTCACCGAGGAGCAGCGTATCCCCGACGCCTTGGCCGAGCTGGGCGAGCTGGCCACCACGCCGGAGGCAAACATCATCAAGCTGCCGAACATCAGTGCCTCGATTCCGCAGTTAGTGGCGGCCATTGAGGAACTGCAGGCGAATGGCTTTGCTGTGCCGAATTTTCCTGAGGAACCGCAGACCGATGAGGAAAAGACCGTCCGCGCGCGCTACGCGAAGGTGCTGGGGTCAGCGGTGAATCCGGTACTGCGCGAGGGCAATTCCGATCGCCGCGTGGCCGCGCCGGTGAAGGCGTACGCACAAAAGCATCCGCACTCGATGGGCGCGTGGACGGCTGATTCCAAAAGCCACGTGGCGCACATGGACGGCGGCGATTTTTATGGCAGCGAACAATCGCACGTGATGGCCGCCGGCGGCGCGGTCCGCATCGAACTTGAAGGCAACGGCGAAACCACCGTGCTCAAGGACGGCCTCGCCCTGCTCGAGGGTGAAGTGATTGATGCCGGCGTGATGAGTGCCCGGGCGCTGCGCGAGTTCATGACGCACCAGATTGCCGACGCCAAGGCGCAGGGCATTCTCTTTTCGCTGCACATGAAGGCCACCATGATGAAGGTCTCCGATCCCATCATTTTCGGCCATTGCGTGAGCGTGTTTTATGCGGAGGTGTTGGAGAAACACGCCGCGGCGCTGGAGTCGATCGGCTTCGAACCGAATAACGGCATTGGCGATTTGTACGCCAAGCTCGACGAATTGCCCGAAGATCAACAGGCCGCCATCCGCGCGGACATCGATGCGCTTTACGAGGAACGCCCCGCCCTCGCGATGGTGGATTCCGATCGCGGCATCACCAATCTGCACGTGCCCAGCGATGTGATCATCGATGCCTCCATGCCCGCGATGATTCGCACCTCCGGCCGCATGTGGGGCCCGGACGGGCAACCTTGCGACACCAAAGCCGTGATTCCCGATCGCAGCTACGCCGGCGTGTACCGCGAGACCATTGATTTCTGCAAAGCCAATGGCGCCTTCGATGTGCCGACCATGGGCAACGTGTCCAACGTCGGGCTCATGGCCAAGAAGGCAGAGGAATACGGTTCACACGACAAGACCTTTGAGATCCCGCGGGCCGGCACGGTGCGTGTGGTCGATGCCGACGGCAAGACGCTGCTCAGCCATGAAGTGGAGGCCGGCGATATTTGGCGCATGTGCCAGACCAAAGACGTGGCCATCCGCGATTGGGTGAAGCTGGCCGTCACCCGAGCGCGCGCCACCGGCGCCAAGACGATTTTCTGGCTGGACGAACACCGCGCGCACGATCGCAATCTCATCGCGAAGGTGAATGAATATTTGCCGAGCCACCTTGGCAATGACGGCGACGGGCTCGACATTGAAATCCTTGCGCCCGTCGAGGCCACACGCGTTACCTGCCAACGCTGCAAGGCCGGCCTCGATTCGGTGTCCGTCACCGGCAACGTGCTGCGCGATTATCTCACGGACCTCTTTCCGATTCTGGAACTCGGCACCAGCGCCAAGATGCTTTCCATCGTGCCGCTGCTCGCCGGCGGCGGCTTGTTTGAAACTGGGGCAGGCGGTTCCGCGCCCAAGCATGTGCAGCAATTCAATGCCGAGAACCATTTGCGCTGGGATTCGCTCGGTGAATTTCTCGCCATCGCCGTGTCGCTCGAGGATCTCGGTACCAAGACCGGCAACGCCAAGGCGCTTGTCCTGTCGCAAACCCTCAACGACGCCATCGGCCAGTTTCTCGACGAAAACAAATCCCCCTCGCGCAAGGTCAACGAACTCGACAACCGCGGCAGCCATTTTTATCTCACTCTCTACTGGGCCCAGGCGCTCGCCGCCCAAACCGAAGACGCCGACCTCGCCACTCAGTTCGCTCCCTGCGCCGCCAGCCTCGCCGAAAACGAATCCGCCATCGTCGAGGAACTCAATACCCTCCAAGGCCAACCGATGGACATCGGCGGCTACTATCAACCTGACGAAGCCAAAACCGCTGCCGCCATGCGGCCAAACGCAGTCTTCAACGAGGCGCTTGCGGCGCTGGGGTAGTGGATTGCGCCGTTTGATAATCGGTGGTAATTTTGCCGCATGAAATCGATGTCCTATGTGGTTTATCGCGAGGAGGAGTTTTTCGTGGCGCAATGCCTGAACGTGGACGTCTCCAGCTTCGGCGACACGCGCGAGGCAGCGATTGCGAATCTCAAGGAAGCGGTGGAGTTGTATATCGAGGGCTAATGGATTTAGTGCTGATTACACCGTATTCACATTTTCACCATAACCACACTCCGATATAAAGCCACGCAGTGGCTGGGTAACTGTAGCCCCTTGCTTCAGCATGGGGGTTTCCAATCGCCAAAATTGAGAGCGCCCTGTAAGGGCGCAGAAAATTTACGCATCCTCCAGCGCCCTTACAGGGCGCAACCTCGGTTCGTGGCTTTTCCCCGGGTTAAAACCCGGGGCTGAAATTGCTTTGCCACTGCGTGGCATTCGTCGTGAGTTGAGTAATTACAGTCAAAAGCTTTGCGCCTTTTCGTTGGGCGGATTAGTTTCCGGCTCGCGTGGGTTGAGACCATTTTACTCGAATTTCTCTATGAAACTTTTTTTCACTATTGCGGTCATACTCGTTCACCTCACCGGCCTCGGCGACGAGCGGCGGCAGCCGGATATTGTCGTGATCATGGCGGATGACGCCGGGTATTCGGATTTCGGGTGTTACGGCGGCGAGATTGAAACGCCCGTGCTGGACAAGCTCGCGGCCAACGGCCTGCGGTTCTCGCAGTTTTATAACACCGGCCGATGCTGTCCGTCGCGGGCGGCGTTGCTCACCGGCGTGTACCCGCATCAGGCCGGCATGGGCCACATGACGCGCGACCGCGGCCTGCCCAGCTACAGCGGCACCATTCTGCCCCATGTACCCACACTCGCCGAGCGGCTGCGCCAAGGCGGCTATCGCACGATGATGACCGGCAAATGGCATCTCGGCACGGAGCCCAAGCAATCGCCTATCGCGCGCGGGTTTGATCGCTTTTATGGCACGCGCAACTTCATCGATTCCTACTTCACCGTGCTCAAGCATTGCCCGGTGTTTCTCGATGACAAAATCGTGCTGCCCGGCACGGAGACGCCCGTGAACCATCTGCATCCCGATCAGGAATGGTACACCACCGATGTCTTCACCGATTACGCACTGCATTTCATGGACGAGGCGTTTAAGCAGCACAGCGACCAACCGATCTTCCTGTACATCGCCCACAACGCGCCGCATTTCCCACTGCACGCGCGCGAGGAGGACACCAAAAAATATCGCGGCCGCTTTCGCGACACCGGCTGGGACAAGCTCCGCCAACAACGCTACGAACGCATGGTGAAGCTCGGGCTCATTGACAAGAGCTGGGCTCTCTCGCCGGCTGACGTGCCCAAGTGGGAAACCTACGACGCCAAGCTACGCGATGAGCTCGACCTGAAGATGGCGCTCTATTCCGCGATCATCGATCGCATGGATCAAAACATTGGCCGCGTCGTTGAGAAGCTTCGCGCCGCCGGCCGGCTGGACAACACCCTGTTTCTGTTCATGGTGGACAACGGCGTGCCCGGCACGGGCGTGCATGATTGGCGCGGGCTCTTCGCCAAAAACGGTCGGAATCCCGAGACCCGCGTGGACAATTATCCCGAATGGGGCCGCCTCGGCGGCTGGACCTCCAGCTCCGGCCGCGGCTGGGCCAACCTTAGCAACGCCCCGTTCCGCATGTACAAGCGTTACACCCACGAAGGCGGCGTCGCCACCCCGCTCATCGTCCATTGGCCCGACGGCTTGAAGGACCGCAATAAATTGCGCCATGCCCCCGGCCACATCATCGACATCGCCCCCACCTGCCTCAACGCCGCCGGTCTATCCACCAAGGGCATGGAAGGCCAAACCTTGCTGCCGGTGTTTACCAGGGACAGTCCTCAAGCCCGCACGCTCTTTTGGGAACACGAAGGCAACCGCGCCGTGCGTCAGGGCGATTACAAACTCGTCGCCCAACACAACACCCCGTGGGAGCTTTACAACATGCGCAAGGACCGCAGCGAACTCCACGATCTCACCCAATCCATGCCGCAAAAAGCCGCCGAGCTAAAGCGACTCTACGAAGCCTGGGCCCACCGCGTCGGGGCCAAACCATGGGACGAGGTAAGCGTCATCAAGAATAAGAAGCCGAAGAAATAGAAGCGGTGAGTTCGGACAAATCCGAAACGTTCACGGATATTTTTACAAACCGGCCTTACCAAACCCAAGAGTGTCGCGTAGCGACCACTCAAAATTAGCCGTGGGTTTCAACCCACGGTGTTCGCGCGAACAAGCCCCGCGTCGCGTCAGCGACCGCTCAAGGGTTCGCCGGCACAAGGTTGAGCGGTCGCTGACGCGACGCCCAACCAATCATGCCGCAACCTATTCCGTGGGTTGAAACCCACGGCTAAAGGTGTGCTGTCGCTACGCGACGCTCCCGTGTCGATTGTGCTACTTGCGATTCTCTGCTACGCGACGTTCACGCGCAATTTGCCTACTCGCGCAATTCAACAATCGCGAAGATGGCCCGGTGATCGGACGCCACGGCTTCGTCCAGCACGCGTGTTTCCACCAGTGTCCAGCGTGCTTTCGGTCGTACGAAAATATAATCGATCTGCCGCGCCGGTTTGCCCACCGGGATCGTCGGCATCATGCGCGCATTGGTCCGGGCCCAGACCCGGCCGATTTCCTGTAAGGCCCGACTCTCGGGGTCATCATTTAAATCCCCCGCAAAGATTGCCGGCATCTCCGATCGTTTCGCCGCCAATTGATTGACGAATTTTGCGGAAGCCAACCGCTCCGCATCGGGTCGGCGATGATCGAAGTGCGTCGCCAACAACCGAAGGCTCCGGCCCTTGGACACTTGAACCGTCGCCGCCAACACCCCGCGCTGCTCGCCATCATCCACGTTGGGCAACAGATGATTCCGATGCTCGCCGATCGGGAATCGCGACAGGATGGCATTGCCGTATTGGCCGCCCTGAAACGCGATGTTGGCGCCGAAGACGTGATGCATTCGGGTGAGCCGCGCCAGTTCGGCCGCCTGATCCACCTTGCCCGTGCGCGTCGTGTTGCGATCCACCTCCTGCAACGTCACCAAGTCCGGCTTCACCGATTGGATCACGCGCGCAATACGCGGCACATCCAGCTTGCCGTCCACGCCCGCCGCATGATGGATGTTATAGCACAACACCCGCAACCGCACCGGCGTCGCCTTGCGCTCGGCAAACACCACCTGCCGCTTGGCGCGATGGATGCCAATTAACCCGCCGGTCACCGGATCATTGGAAAATCCCTGCCCGGTAAACGGCACGGCCTGTTGGCCGAGGTACTGAAGCTCGCCGCCCTTCTTGGGCACCGCCAAACGAAAGGCCACCGGATCATCATGCCCTGTCACCCATAATTCATTCCCAAGCCAGATGCCGCCGGACAAACTGTAGCGGCCCAGTTGGGAAATGACCTTATTGGGATATGTCCAGCGCGCCACCTCGCGCCATTGATCATCGTACTTGGCGAGAAACGTCTTGGCGTTGCTCGCGCCGTAGTGGGCAAAGTTGCACCACCAATGATCGTCCTTGCGCAGCACCCACACCAGCGAGCCGCCGACATTGCCAAACGCCTTGAAAATCGACAACTTCATGGTGTCGACATCGAGCGCCATGATCTCGCTGCGCTCGGGCTTGAAGGGATAATTAGAATGCGCGCACAACAATCGGCCTTTCCAGAAAAACCCACTGTTCAAATGCCGCGCCGCGCCTGTGCTCACCGCCACCCGCTTGCCCGACGCTCGGTCATACTTCGCTACCGCGCGACTGGTGATGGCGTAGAAGAACCGCTGATCCGCTGCGGCCGCCTGATGCGCCTCCGGCGCGGGCCACTGGCTCACGGACGTCCATTCCGCCCCCAGCACAATCTGGGCGAAAATGAGAAGGCAGCAGCCGAGGCGCATTTTATTTCTTGGGGATTTCATTGACGGTGTAATAGGCGTGGCGGTGCAGCAGCGGTTCCTGCGCCTGTCCGCGCCCGCGCAGGGCGCCCAGATCAAACTCATGCACGTGGCCGCGCTTGAGTTCACTTAAAACAATCTGCGCACTCAAACCGTCAGGCGCGAGTTTGGCACTTTTTATTTCCGGCGTAGTCTGATCCACCTCCGGCCCACCGTAGCCGCCGTGGTAAATGTGCGTGAAAGTGCTGACCTTGTAGCTCTTCGGATCGTTGCCCGTCTTGGTCTCGACCGGTTTGGTAAATAGGATTTTGAATCCATCGGGCGTAATGTGGATGCGCTTGATCTCGAAGGGCATTTTGCCGGTCCAATCCAGTCGCTCCAGCGCGAAAGGCTTGATGCCGCGCACCGGCCAACCGCGATTCGTGCCGCCGGCCAACAGGCGGCCCTGCCGGGTGAATTGCACATTCAGGATGCCGGTGGAAAGCCCTTCGCGAAACGGATAACACGCGCCCTGCCACACGCCGTTGATCTGCTCGGTGGTCGCGCGCATAAGGATCGATTGCGTGTAGTCGCCGAGAAAGATTTGATTTTCAAACGGCCCAAACTTGCCGCCTGTTTGATCGACTACGTACCCGGTGATCGAGCGCCCCATGCGGATGTAGGGAAACACCACCGCATACGGCACGAGTTCCTTTACCTTTTCCTTTTCCGTGACAATGCGCGTGCCGCTCTTCGGCGCAACCGGCCGCGGAAGGCCCGGGGCGTACGGGTACCAGTTGAAACTCACTGGGTGCCCCATGAACCCGCCGGGCTTGAGAAATTTCAGGCTGCACGAGGAATTCCACGGTCCCTGACTCTCTATATAAAACAACGCGCCATGTTCGTTCGGGCCAATGCCGCCCGGACTGCGCAGGCCGCTGGCGATCGGGATGCTCTTGCCTTCCGGGGTAATCTTCAGGGCCCACCCGCGGAAGAGCGCACGCGAGTGGTACGAACTGGACAACCCCAACGCCACGTAGAGATTGCCCTGCGCATCGAACTTCGAGCCAAAAGCGTACTCGTGATAATTACGATATCCCCACGCGTCGGACACCGTCTCAAACCGATCCGCGCGGCCGTCGCCGTTCGTATCGCGCACCCGTGTCAGCTCCGCGCTATGCGTCACGTACAACGCATCCTTCTCGCCTTTGCGATGCGCCAGCCCGAAGATTTCATCCAGTCCTTCGGCAAATTTCTCGAAGCGCGGCCGCGGCTTGGCGTCATCCACCCCGCTCATCAGATAAATCTCCCCGCGCCGCGTGCCGATCGCCATGCGGTTATCCGGTAGCAACTCAAACGACCCCGCTTCAATCACCTGCCCTTTCGGAATCGGCACACTCACGACCCGATAATATTCCCGCTCCCGCTGCTCCGTCCCCCAACGCGCGCCCACCTCCTCGGCAACTGCGCTTGAAGCGATCGCCGAGGCCAGCACGAGTCCCAACCAGTTAACGCAACAACTCATACCGTATTCCCCATTCCGATTTGCCTTTGGGCAGATTTAATTTCATCAACAACTCCTTCGTCTCACCGGCGCCGCGAAGGAGGACTTCGGTTTCCGGCAGCCACACTTTTAGTGACTCCGTGCCATATTGCCGCGGCGCCAACCGTTGCACCTTGCCGGTCAACACCCGCACATAAACCGTTTCCGCCTTGGGCGTTTCCAGTTGCAGCGTACGCACCAAACCATTCAGCCGATCGGACACCACCGCCTGCGAGCGATCCGCCACGCTCACCGTTCCCGTGCGATACAGGAAAGTCGGCACCCCATCGGCATCCAGTTGATAGCCGCCAAACCGATAACCCCGATTGCGCGGGTAGAGCGGATCGGGGTTCACCGGATTCTCCTTGGTCATCTGCGGCCGCAACGGCCACGGCGCATCGGCCTTGGCCAAGCGATAAAACGTCACGTCCTGCGCCAGCTCGATCGCGCGCCCCTTCGGATTGAAATTTCCCGCGCCTTGTCCGCCCCAGAACACGCTCACAAACTCACCCTGCCACAGCGCGCTGAGCGTGCCGTTCTGCGCGTTGAAGGCGTAATTCATGCCGCCCGGGAAACCCACCGCAATCCCGCGATAACCCGCCACCCGACTGCGGCCGCGATACACGCGCGTGCGATCGCTCACCACCAAATCCGTGCCCACCGAGCGAATGCCCGAGGGATCGCGCGCCGACCGGCCCAGCGAAAAGTAATGCCACAACGCCTGCAGTTGCGCCTCCGTTTGGCCCTCCAACACATCCGCCCGCACCGCCTTGCCATCGGGCCAGAAATTCGGCATCACAATGCCCGGCCGAAATTTTTGCGGGTTCCGCATGAAGTGCGCAAACCAACTTGGCTGCAGCCGCTCAAAGGAATTTAGCAAATCCACCCCCTTCAATCCCGGCGACGGTTTGCCATTGAAGTTGTGGCAGGCCACGCAATTCAATCCCTGATCGCCCACCAATAAATGGCCGGCCTCGCGAACCCGGCGCCGATCCTCGCGCTTGGGTTCCGGCAATTCCACCACCGGCAACGAATCCACTTTCTCGAACAACCCCGGCAAATGCCGCAGGTTGGCCTCGCCGAATTGCGGCATGCGCGTGTGCATGTACGGCCGCACCGCTGCGCCATCGAACAACACCTTGCGTAGCCATTCCGGCCGCAGCTTGGCACCCACGCCGTCCAGCGTCGGCGGAATACGGCCGGGATTGCCCAGCCCCTCCTCGTCCGTGCCGAAGTGCTGAAACATCGCATTGCTCACGCCGCCTGCACCATCGCGCGTGTGACAGGCAATGCAGTTGAAAGCCGTCATCGTATGCTGGACCTGCAGTCGATCCGGCAACGGCTTTTGAATTCCCGTCAGCGCCTTGCCCATGGCATCCCGTTGGAAGGCCGACAAATGAAAATCCGGCACTCCATCCGGCTGTTCCGCCAGACATCCCCGGCCCGCTCTGAGCTTGGCCATCGGTAATTTCAATTGCGACTTTTGGTTCGGCAACTTGTGGCACGAGGTGCAGTTCAGGCTGCGAAATACCGCCTTGCCCGCCGCCACCTTGGCTGGATTGGGCGGTAGCTCGGTGACCTTTAATTCCTTCGCCCCCAATAAAAAAGCCGCGATGGAGCGCGCCTCGTCGCGCGTGAGATTCATATCCGGCATGCGCCCCGCCGGCCGTGCGTGATGCGGCTGAAATAGAAACGCCGACAACGAATCCAGCCCGTACTTGGCCGGCACATGCTTCAGCCCCACCCCTTGACCGGGCGAGTGACAGGTAACGCAGCCCACACGTTGGAACAGTTTTTTGCCTGCACCCACCATCGAGCCGTCTACATTGGCCCGCGAAAATTTTTCGGCGGATAAGCTCGTCAAATAATGCGTCAACACATCCGCGGTGGCCTCGCGTTCATCGGCCGGCACCGCCGCCAGCACATCCGGCATTTGCGTGCCCGGATCTTCCTGGTGTGGGTTCAACAAAAACCGCCGCAGATAACCCGCATCCACCCGCGCGCCTACCCCCGACAAATCCGGCCCCAACTTGCGCTGCACCGGCCCCGCATGGCACCAGGCGCAGCGTAGCTCCTCGATCAACACCCGCCCCTGCCCGGCTGCATCCAACCCATGCCGTTCATGCAACAGCCCCGGCACCACGGGCTGTGCCCAGAGGGTTGCCCCGACAAAGCAAAAGATGGCCCAACTCCAACGCATCACTTTTTCTTGGCCGCCGTTTTCTTCACTGCTTTTTTCTTGGCGGCCACCTTCTTTCGGGCGGCGGAGCGTTTGGCGCCGACTTTTTTGCCGGACTTATTTTGCGCCAGCGATGCCTCGTAGCCGGCGATGTAATCTTTCATGGAGATGCGGCGCACTGCTTCGCCCACCACCTCCAGCGCCACGTCCTCGATTTTTTTGAACCGCACGCAGGACTTGCCCATGTTCAGTTTCTTGCCGGTCGCCTCCCACGCTTTGACAAACCATGCCGCCTGTTCGGGATCCATATACAATCCAATGCCGTAGAAGGCCATGTGCTGCTTCTGCGAAGCGATGGCGGCAAAGGGAAGCGGTTCGTCGGGCTGGCAATGGTAGCCATCCGGGTACGCAGACAACGGCACGTACCACGCGGGCATGCCCCATTGCATGCCTTCCTTGAAGCCCTTGGGGAGGTTTTTGTTGATGACAGCCCGCAGGGCACTCATCGCCTTCCGCCGATCGGGCGGCAACTCGGCGAAATATTGCTTCACGGTCTTGGCTTTGCTTTGCATGATTTATTGTTTGGGTTTCTTGTCGGCCGCCGCCCGGCGGAGGGTTTCAAACACCTTTTCGTATCCGCCACCGTTCAGAGCATTGCCGCCTGGCACAAATTCACCGTAGGGGCGGGCGGGGAATTTTTTGAGTTCTGCCGCAAGCTGTCGCTTCATTTGCATCAACGTCTCGGCATGGCGTTTATTGGCAGCGAGATTTTTCTGCGCATCCGGATCCCGTTTCAAATCGTATAACTGATCGCCGGTGTATGCGTGTGGATGCGTAGCGATGGAACGCGAGACGCCGCCGCTCAAGCCGGTCAACGCCTTCACGGTTCGCCGATGCTGCTCCTGCGCGCCGGCCACCTGTTCCTGCGTATATCGCAGAGCAATGTAACTGTGCGTTTTCGTTTTGATGGAACGCGCGGCGCCAATCTCGGCGTACACATAATCGCGCACCGGTTGGTGCGGCGCCTGAAAGAGCGGGGCCAAACTCACGCCATCCATCCGGTAGGCGGCCGGCTTATTCACGCCAGCCAGCTCAAACCATGTAGGCACAAAATCGGTATTTTGAATCAACTCCTCACTGCGCACGCCCGCCTTCATGCCGGCTGGCCAGCGCATGATGCACGGCACCTCCGTGCCCTTGGCCTTGTACAACGATCCTTTGTTGGCGGAGCCATGATCGGCCACGAACAACACGATCGTGTTACGCGCCAGTTTCAATTGATCCAGCTTATTGAGAATCACCCCGAGCGAATCATCCATCCACAGGTATCCCGCTTGATTGGAGGTCAACCCGGCTTTCTCGATTCGTTTCATGACCGACTCTCGCGGCGGCATCACGTTTAAATCCGCGTCGATGATGCCTTCGCCGGTGACCCTCGGCTTATCCAGCGATTTGTGCCAGGAACCATTCGGCCCGTGCAGCAGCGTGGTGCAGTAATGCAAATAGAATGGTCCCTCGCGGTGGCGCTCGATAAACTCAATCGCCGCCGCCGCCGTCCATTCGGGATTATGATTTTGGAAAGGCGCCTTGATATTGTCCCAATAAATATTCTTGGCCCACGTGAATCCGAAATCCTTCACGGCCTTCCGGTACCCTTTCTCATTTTCAAATTTTTTACGATTGAGTTCCGGCGTGAAGGGCACGTTTTTCTCAATCTCGTGCAAGCCGTATTTCCGCCGAAACTCCGCATCACTGAGCGACGGCCCTACATGAAACTTCCCCACCATGCCCGTCGCGTACCCCGCCTGAGTCAGCAGCGCCGCCACGTTTTGGTTGTCCGGTTCCAGCTCTACGTTGAAGCCCGGCAGGCTTTGTTGGCCCTTGGGGAACAGCTCCAAAAATTCCGCCGAGTAGGCTGACCCCGCATTGCGGCCGGTCAGGAATGTGTATCGTGACGGCGTGCACACGGTCGAGGTCACGTGCGCGTTTTCAAAAGTGATCCCCTCCCGGGCCAGCCGGTCGAGATGTGGCGTGAGCACCTTGCCACCGTACACGCTCGTTTCGTATTTGTCGTAATCATCGACCATGAACACGATAATGTTCGGCGGCGCCGCGCTCAACAATCCGGTGACGCCCAGCAACCATACGAGAAACCAACGTGTCATGAGGGAAGCATTGGGCAGTCGCGAATGGAGGTCAAACCTCAACCGGCAAGAGTCCGATGTTTCCCGCTTGAAGAATACTCCGTGCGACCGGACACTTAACCCTATGACAACTAATGTTGCCCGCGCGATGTTGGGTTTCGCCCTGTTGATCGGCATCGGGCGCGAAGGCGGCCAGCGCGGGGAGTTCATGGCCATCTTTTATCGGCACGCGCGGTTTGAACCGTTGGAGACAAACCATTTTTGGCTGTCGGACACGCCGGAGAAAGTCGGCATCAACCGCGGGGCTTGGCAACTCACGGTGTTGGGCGCTTCAAATCGTTGTCGCGAAGGGCTTTTAGTTTGGCGGCGAGGCGGGTTTTGAATTGGGAAACGGTTTTTTGATGGGCCGGTTTGTTGGCGAGGTTGGTGAATTGGTTTGGGTCGGTTTTCATATCGAACAGCTCGATGCCACGCTCTGCATTTTCGCCATATTGAATGTACGCCCAGTTTTCATCACGCAGCAGAAAACCTTGTCGCATTGGGGCCACGGAGAAGGCGGTATTGCGCACCTCGTGTTTGGGATCCTGCAGCATAGTTGAAATGTCTTTGCCCTGCAAACGCGCCTGAGCCGGCAAGCCGCATAGGCTGGATAAGGTAGGGTAGAGATCAAGTAACTCGACAAACGATTTGCACACGGCGGGTTTTTGGCCGGGCACGCTGATGATGAGCGGCACTTGCGAGGACTCATCGAGCAGACTCACCTTGGCCCAAAAATCGTGCTCGCCGAGATGGTAGCCGTGGTCGCTAGTGAAGATGACGATGGTGCGATCGGCCTCGCCGGATCGTTTCAGCGCGGCCATCACCTTGCCCACCTGGGCATCCATAAACGCCACCGAAGCGTAGTAGCCGCCCACGGCTTTTTTCTGGCGGCGAATATCCATTTTCATATTCACACTGGTTTTGTAATTGATGCCCGCCTTCGGGATGTCGTCCCAATCACTTTTCAGCTTTTCCGGCAGCTTCATTTTTGAATACGGTAAAAAGGGTTTGTAATATTTTGCCGGCGCCACAAACGGCACGTGCGGTCGCACGAAACCCACGCCGAGGAAAAACGGCTTGTCCTGGCCGGCATATTTGCCGATCAACTCCACGGCCTTGTCAGCGGTTTTGCCGTCGGAGTGCACGAGGTCATTGCCT
Source organism: Limisphaerales bacterium (assembly GCA_014382585.1). Lineage (NCBI taxonomy): Bacteria > Pseudomonadati > Verrucomicrobiota > Verrucomicrobiia > Limisphaerales > Limisphaerales bacterium. The sequence goes on from JACNJL010000050.1 coordinate 53,428, forward strand.
TCCGCCTCCACCACCACAAACGTGTTGCCGCCCACCACGGGGCGTTTGCCATCGGGATTGCCCTCGAGCGTCTCGCCATTGCCGGGCGCTTTCCATTCCGGACCGGGGCTATTGAAGCGCTCGGTCCAGCTTGCCGCGTCATCCGCGCCGTGCCCGCCGCCCTCGATGCCGCCGGGCACGCCCATGTGAAAAATCTTGCTCACGCGCGCGGCGTGGTAGCCTTGGTTTTTGAAATGCTGCGACCACGTGGCCCGTTCCCCAATCTGCGGGCGCGGATTCTTGTAGCCCAACACTCCGGTGGCGTGCGGATAATATCCGGACATCAACGAAGCCCGCGACGGCCCGCAGTACGTTCCCTGACAATACGCCCGCGTAAAGCGTGTGCCGCGGGCGGCAATCGCATCAATATTCGGCGTTTGGCAAACCGTATTGCCGTAGCACGACAGCGCCGTGGACGTGAGGTCATCAGAAATGATAAACAGCACATTATATTTCGGTGCCGCCACCGCAGGCCCTGCCAAAGCCATCACAGCCAAGGCAAAAAAGAAAAGACGTTTCACGGGCTAAACGTACCGCCCCACCCCGCTCTTGTCCCGCTGAAAACGCTTCCTTGTCTTGGCGGGGCGTGGCAGTTTTGTTCGCTGAACGGGGTTGCGAGATGATGAGTCCAAATTCTGGAATGCGATTGGTGTTTTATATTGCTTGCTTTGGGGTGGTGATCTCAGCGAGCGCGGCGCGGGTGGCTTCGGGGTTGGTGGTGTTTTATGATTTTGGATCGGCGCAAGGCGCGGTGGTGCGGGATCGTTCAGGTGTGAAGCCGGCCGTTGATTTGCAAATTGCCGCTCTGCAAAATGTGCAGCGTGCGAAAGGCTCTCTGGAGATTAGCAAGGGCACGGTGATTCGCTCGGCGCAACCGCCCGCACGGCTCATCAACGCCTTGAAGCGGTCGGGCGAAATCACGATTGAAGCGTGGCTGCAACCGGCCAACACAACGCAGGATGGCCCGGCACGAATAATCACCCTTTCGCGCGACACCTCCGAACGCAACTTCACGCTCGGCCAGGAAAAAAATCTCTTCGACGTGCGGCTGCGCACAAGCCGTTCGAGTAACAACGGCATCCCCTCCACCGCCACGCCCGCGCGCAGTCTTGCCGCGCGACTCACGCACGTGGTGTTTACGCGCGACCGAGCGGGGCGCACCACCATTTTTCTCGATGGCAAACGCCGCGCCGATCAAACCATCGCCGGCAATTTCGCCAACTGGAACAACGGCTACACCCTCGCGCTGGGCAATGAACTGAGCAATGAACGGCCGTGGCGGGGGACGTTTCATCTGGTGGCGATTTATGACCGCAGTCTTTCGTCGACGGAAGTGACGCAAAATTTCCAAGCCGGCCCGCAAGGCAAAGTGGATCGCGCCGCCATTGCAAAAGCCGAAAGCATCGAGTTATTCGAAACTAAAATCGCGCCGCTGTTCGCCAAGCATTGCCTAGAATGCCACGACCCCGCCACACGCAAGGGCAAGCTGGATCTCACGCAAAGAGCAACCGCCTTTGCCGATAGCGAAACCATTGTGCCGGGCAAATCGACCGCGAGCTTGATTTGGGAAGTGGTTTCGGAAAATGAAATGCCGAAGAAACGCCCGCCGCTTTCGACCGAGGAAAAAGCCGCGCTAAAGCAATGGATCGACGGCGGCGCGCAGTGGTCGCTCGCGCGCATTGATCCCGCCGTGTACACGCACGGTGAGTCATCGCACGCGAATTGGATTCGCCGACTCACCGTGCCCGAGTACATCGCCACCGTGCGCGCCGCGACGGGGGTGGACATCAGCACGGATGCGCGCCACCTGTTGCCGCCGGACGTGCGCGCCGATGGGTTTTCAAACACCTCCTATAATCTCAACGTCGGCCTCAAGCACATCAACGCGTACGCGCAATTGGCCGCGATGATTACAAAACGCATTGATCCCAAAAAATTTGCCGCGCGCTTTTCGCGCAGTCGTGATATGACCGATAAAGTGATGCGTCCGCTGGTGGAGGCGATGGGCAAATGGCTGCTGCGCGGGCCGTTGAACGACCGTGAGATTGTCGTGTACCGCGGCATCACCACCACCGTGGTGGCCAATGGCGGCGGGTTTGATGAAGCCATCGGATTGGTGATTGAAGCGATGCTGCAATCGCCGCGCTTTATTTATCGCATCGAGAATCAAAAAACTGACGGGCCGTTGGATGGCTATGAAATGGCCTCGCGTTTGAGCTATCTCATTTGGGGCGCGCCGCCCGATGCCGCGCTATACGCCTCTGCCGAAAAGGGCGAGCTGGCCAATGCCGCAAAACTGCAGGCGCACGTGCGGCGGATGTTAAAGGATCCGCGCGCGGTGGATCGTTCGGTGCAGTTCGTGAGCGAATGGCTCAACCTCGATCACCTCGCCAACCTTCGCCCCGACAAAAAACGTTTCCCCAACTGGACCCCCGCGTTGGCCGCCGATATGCGAACGGAGACGATTGCGTTTTTTACGGAAGTGGCTTGGAAACAAAATCGTCCGCTCGCCGATTTGCTCAATGCGCAGGTCAGCTTTCTCACGCCCGCATTGGCGCGGCATTATCGGATGCCGAACATTGCCGCCGGAAACAATCTCACCCGCTACGACCTCGCCGACATCCCCGCGCGCGGGGGGTTGCTCACGCAAGGCAGCGTGCTCACGGTGGGCGGCGATGGGGCCTCGATGGTCACGCGCGGCCTCTTCGTGATGCACGATCTGCTGCGCGGCGTGGTGAAAGATCCGCCACCCTGCGTGGACACCACCCCGGTGCCCACCAAACCCGGCCTCACCCAACGCGCCATCGCCGCGCAACGCATCGCCAACAAAAAATGCGGCGGCTGCCACAGTAAATTTGAACCACTCGCCTTTGGCCTGGAAAAATACGATGGCCTCGGCGCGTTTTTTGAAAAAGATCCGCACGGCAACCGCCTGCGCGAAGACGGCCAAATCCTTTTCCCCAGCGCTGCGAAATCCATCGCCTACAAAACCTCCGCCGAACTCATGAATCAACTTGCCGCCAGCGATCGCGTCCGCCATAGCCTCACGTGGAAACTTACCCAGTTCGCCCTCGGCCGCCCCCTCGGCGCGCGCGATGCACACACCGTTGACAAAATTCACCTCGCCGCCCAAAAACAAGGCGGCACTTACCCCGCCCTCATCACCGCCATCGCAATGAGCGACTTGATGCGAACCACACAAACTGAGCACAGCAAATGACAACCAAAATCAATCGCCGACACATGTTAAAGGGCCTTGGCACGGTGGGCATTGGCTTGCCGTTGATCGAAGAAATGATCGCAAGCAATGCATTGGGCGCGGCGAAGGCGGCGGTGCCGGTGCGGGCGTTTAATGTTTTTTTTGGACTGGGGATTCCGGCGCCCTTGCAGGCCGAGGGGTTTGCGGATGTGTTCGAGCCGTTGCAATCGCTCAGCAAAAAGTTGCTCATCCTGCGCAACGTGGATCACGTGCGCTGCGATGTGCGCGGGATCAATGCGCATTTTGATGGGGCAACCGGATCGTTTACCGCCCAACCCGCGGGCGGCGAGGCCAAGGCGGGCGGGCCTTCAATTGATCAAGTGGTGCGGCACGCGCATCATCCCAAAGGGTTGCCGACCGGGATGGTTCCCACGCTGGTGGGCGGCACGTTTTTCCGGCGCAGTCGCGTGGGGCGCTATCATCACAGTTATAATCTCGATGGCACGGTGGCGGCGCGGATGCAGGAAAAACCACGCGATTTATTTGACCGCGTGTTTGGCACATTCGGCGGCACCAACAATGCCGATGCCCGCGCGCAACGGCTCAAGCGCAGTGTGCTCGATTCGGTGGTGGATCAATATCGTTTTTACAGCGGCCCCAACTCACCGTTGGGCGCGGCTTCCAAATCGCGCGTGAAGGATCATCTCGATCGCATTCGGGAATTCGAGCAACGCGCCTTTGCGATGCAGCATCAAAAAGGTAACCCCGGATTGCCGCCGCGCTCGCGCGTGCCCCACGGTGGGCCGGCCGATCCGGGCGGCGAAGGCATCGATATTACGCTGGAGGAACTCACCACCGAATGGCGGTTGCTCGCCGATCTTTATGCGTTGGCGATTGAAATGGATCGCGCGCGGTTTGGCTCAATCACCTTCCTCGCCGCGGGCGAACGCATTCGCCTCACGGGCAATTATAAATTCAATGGCCGTTCGCGCTTCACATTTGATGATTCAAAAATGCATCGGCGCGGTGGCTCGGCCGGTTGCAGCCACGAGTGGTGGCACAAGTTCAACGAAACGAAAAAGAACGAGCAGCTCCGCGCCCACGCACATTTGAAGATGAATGAGGTGGCGTATTTTTTGAAACGGCTCGACAGCACGAAGGAATCAAACGGCCGCAGCATTTTGGAAAACTCTATGATCACGATTTCAACCGAATCGGGCGATGGCCGCCACAACGATGTGAAGCGCGAGCTATCGGGAATTTTCCACGCCATCACCGGCGCCAACGACCGCTTCAAGACCGGCCAAATCATGGACGTGAAAGCCGAAGGCATTGACGTTTACAACACGATGCTCGGCGCGATGGGCGCGAAGACGCGGCTTGGCCCGGCCAACCGTCAGGGTAAATCCGTCGATGGAATTCGGGTTTAGATCGCTTAGATCCGATTAGGCTGCCGCAGCCTTGAGGGCTTTTTGGATCAGCGCTTTGGTTTTGAGCGCGCCCTGGATGGGATCCACGCCGCCGCCTTCGAACTCGATCGAGATGACACCGGAGTAGTCGGACTCATAAATGATCTTCAGCATCCGATAGTAGTCAGTATTGGTTTCATTGCCTTTGGCATCGAACTTCAATGCCTTGGCGCACACGGCCGGAGCAAAGGGGAGGCTTTTGGTAACGCCTTCGTAACGGTTGTACCGGCCAAAGTTGTTGAAGTCAGGCAACAGACCCGCATTGGGACGGTTGATCTTTTTCATCGCAGCCAGAAGCCAATCCGGATCCTGTGAATTGCCGCCATGGGGCTCGATCACAATCTTCACTTGGGTGCCTTTGGCATAATCACACAAAGCACCCAACCCCTTGGCGGCTTGATCAAGATTCTCATCGCGATCACCTCCCGATCGGCAATTAACACGAATCGCATCACAGCCAAGTTGCGCAGCGCAATCCACCCAGCCCTTGTGTTCATCAATCGCGCGGGTCCGTGCCTTGGCATCCCGCGAATCAAGCTGGTTCTTGGCATCGACCAAAATGAGGACATTTTTCATACCCTCACCCGTGGTCCGCTTAACCAACTCCTTCATGTATGATTGATTAGTATGCTTCCCGTTAAAAGGTCGGTTCCAGTACTCAATATAAGTGATGCCCAACTTCTCCTTGGCCAACGCGGGATAGTCCAAGTGGTCGAGTTTCCCGGCCCCAATCCAGCGGTGGAACGTATATTCCTGAATACCAATTTGAAAACGGTTCGGATCATTCTTGTCCTTGGCCAAAAGTGTGGGTGCGAATGAAATTACCGGCGCAGCCAGTGCGGTATTACGAATAAAGGTCCGTCGAGAGAGTGATTGCATGCGCGAAACCATGACGCACCGACCGGAAAAAAGGAAGCTCTGTTGGGTTTTTTAACGCTTATGGAGACCCTTGCAAACCTGTCGAGGAATGTGCCGAGGAGGATTTTTACTTATTCTTTTTTGGTTTGCGCCCGTCGCGTGACACCGGCTCTGGATATTTAGCCAGTGTGGCCGCTAATTGCCTCACCAACGCCGGTTTCTGCTTGGCCAGGTTCACTGTTTCTACGCTTCCCGTGGAGTAATCGTATAACTCATATTCTGCTTTATTGACCGGCTCGCCGGGGTTGCGCCATTCCACCAACCGGTAGCGTTCAGTACGAATCGCGCGCCCTAACCGCCGGCGCGGGTAAGCATGAAAGGCATGGTCCCGCACCCGTGCTTTAGAGTTTTTCAATACCGGCACGAGACTTTTTCCATCAATGGACTGTGGACCCTTGGGCGAAGGCAAACCGGCTAGTTCAGCAACCGTCGGGTAAATATCCACCGTCTCAGCCAGTTGCCGGGTAACGCTGCCCGCCTTGGCCACGCCCGGTGCCACAATCAGAATGGGAATGCGGTTGGCCTGCTCATAGTTCGTATGCTTAGTCCAAATACTTAAGTCACCCAGGTGCCAGCCGTGGTCCCCCCAAAGAACGACAATGGTGTTATCCTCCAATCCCAATTGTTTAAGTGCTGCTGTTACTCTACCAATCTGCACATCCACATAGGCTGTACTCGCATAATATCCATGAATGAGTTCACGTGTAAGTGCCTCATCTACCTGTCCATTGACCGGCACCGGTTTGTAGGCAGAGATTTCACCCGCTTTTTTCAATGCCACCGGTGGAGCGTCCTTAGGAAAAGTTTTAATCTTGGGCATGGGCAACTTGGCCGGATCAAACATGTCCCAGTATTTTTTTGGCGCGGAAAACGGCAGATGCGGGCGCACGAAACCGGCAGTAATAAAGAAGGGGATGCCACTCTTCTCACACCGCGCCTTGGCAGCCTGCAACCGAGCAATCGTTTCAGTTGCCACGCGGCCATCGGCATAATCATCATCTTTTGCCACCGGAGCTTCAAATGCCGCGCCCCGCGGCAATGAACGAATGCTTCCAAGCTTCTGATTGGTGAAGAGAGCCTCCTCACGGGTGAGCTTGCCGCCATCGGTACTCTCAGGATCAAGATACTCAATTACCTTGTCATGAAAATGAGGGATGCTGAAGGACTTGGGATCACCGAGATTACCATGACCAATATGAAACACCTTGCCCAACGATTCAGTGCGGTAACCGTGCATTGCAAAATACTGCGGCATGGTCACCGCATTGGGTAAAACCCGACGCAACTGGCTCCCCAGTCCATAAAGGCCCGTGGAGGTGGAGTGCGAACCCAACATCAACGTAAAGCGTGAGGGAGCACACACCGCCTGATTGCAGTAGGCCAAATCAAACCGCATCCCGCGCTTCGCCAAAGCATCCATGGCCGGGGTAATCGCATGCTTGTCCTCATAGCAACCCATAGCCGGCTTCAAATCATCGACTAGTATCAAGAGCACATTCGGTTTTTCAGCGTGGAGGAACCCCGAAAGAAAAAGGAGAGGAAAAAAAGTTTTGATTTGGATCAATCTTATCATTTTAAAATCCGTACTGAGATGGCACCCAAACGCCACTGACCCGCCGTCTCCACTCCGTAATGCGGACTGCTATCCAATTTCAAGGTTTGACCGGCACGCAGCACCCCCAGATCACTAATGACCCCCTCTTGAGTCTTCGCGTCATTATCGGCGTCCACACAATAGATAGCCAACGGTGCCGCCTTACCCATTTGGTAGAATCCACCACACACACCCTTGCCCGCCACAATCGCCACTGATTCGACAATGACATCCTTATCAAATTGAATGTGGAGAGATTCCCCGCCATCCACCTGTTCAAACTTTCCGCCACTTAATCCAAGTCCGCGAAAGTTGGGACTGATGGTGACACCCTGCTCGCCTTTGCCGATCACGGTGATGCTTAACCACTTCGATTTCATAACGAGACGGTTCGATTTAGCGGGTTTGAACAAGTCATCGAGCCGGTTTCCCTTGTCTTCTTTGCGCCAATCGAACGTGACGCGTTTTTCTGTGCCGGCATCGATCAGACGATTGCCACCGACGCTGCGATAGAGAAGCGCCTGTTGCCCGAGATGTGCGACTAAAGGTTTCAGGTCGGTGTCATCGATCCGGTTTATCTTCTCCCATTGATCGTCGGCAAGATTGAAGAGTTCGTAGGGTTCAGCCTTGCCCTCGCGAAGCAGTTTAGCATTGAAGAAGATCTTCCATTGTCCGGTGAATGTTTTGCCATCCACCTCCGGTGAATCCAATCGCATGGCGACGACAGCCGGGTCTTCCTTGGCTTCCTTGTGATCATTAAAGAATAACGGCGGGCGGCTCTTAAACTCAGCACCACTCCGCATCGACTCCAAAACGCTCACACTATCTTCAGCACCCTTCGCACCCTTGGCTAGGTCAGGGAGCTGACTATCTATTATCTCAGCGAACGTGGCATACATATCGGTCAACCCAATCACCGAACGATTTATTTTTCCGGGAGTTGAAGCTTTACCATCCCCAACCCGACCTGCTGGCCAAGCAGCGATGAAAGGCACCCGGTGCCCTCCCTCATAACAACTCCCCTTGTTACTGCGAAAGGGGCCGGTGGCAATGTTGCTGTTTTTTTCCGCCCCGTTATCACTGGTAAAAATGACCAAGGTATTTTCAATCAACCGGCTCTCTGGCTGTCTTGGATCGGGTGTTGCCTTCAACCAGTCGATTAGTCGCCCCAAAGCCACGTCATTTTCATAAAGGTAATCATGCCGTGCATCCATGGGTGCCCCGCTTTTGGTACGGGCTGCACCCGCCACCGGTTTGCCCCCGATTTTATCATCGGGTGTATAAGGGGTATGGTTGGAATTAGCGGGGTAATATAAAAAGAAAGGCCGCATTCTCGTTCCCTTCTCTTGAATATGGCCATTCAAAAACTCCAGTGCATGATCTGAATGGCGACTACCCAGCTTCTTTAAAATGTAAGCCTTGGGCCCGCCGGCCACCAATTGCTTTCCATTCTTGGTCGCCCCAATCGCAACGCGCCCATGAATATGGCCGGGGCCCACCGCTTGATTTGGGTTATTACGCTTGGCTCGGTTCCTGTGTGCCGCATCAGGGCCTGAAGTCCCGTGAGAACGGGAGGTAAACCGCGCAAAATCAAACCCATGATCCAGAGGCGTCGTATGTAAAGGCTGGCTAAGATCCGCATCCTGCCAACCCGCTGCTGGCTTCCCGTTACGTTGGCGGTAACGCAGACCCACATGCCATTTCCCTACCATGCCGGTGCCGTATCCTGAATCACGTAACATTGTTGCGAGGGTTGGCCTGCCCGCTTCAATCATAGGATCTCCTTGAGCCCCGAAAAGGACCCACCATTTCATCCGGCTGCGCCATGGATAACGACCCGTAAGCAGCCCATAACGAGTGGGCGTACAGCGTGAGGAGGGCGTATGAGCATCAGTAAACCGCACACCCATCCGCGCCAACCGTTCCATCTGCGGCGTGTGCAACTGCACGTTATCGGCGTTGCCCGTAAAATCCTGAAAGGCGCTGGTATCGCCCATCCCCATATCATCAGCCATGAAGAAAATGATATTGGGCTTATCAGCTGCACGAACGGACAACGCAACCAGACAGAGAATCAAAAAAAAACGGATCACGGGCAACAGCCTGCCCGAAAGTTAAACCGGTGGCAACTCCACGCCGATCTGTTCAAAAATACCGCGGGGGGCTCCCCCGGGAATGGGATCGGGACGAATTTCAGTCAGGCCAGCTTCACTCACGCGGTAAAAAAAATGATGCGGCGGAATCCTCACGGATTTACCAGTAGCCTCCACGGCATCAAAGTCAGGAAAAGACAGCGTGCCTGTGTGGGTACCGCCTTGCCGCCAGAGTACAGCAAAAGAACGATCCTCAAGCGGTTCAGGTTCGTCATGATCATAATTCCAATCAGGAAATCCACGATAGAGTGCGGCTAGGAATTCCAGAATCATGGGTTTATCCATCGTCTTCGCCGGAGTGACAAACCGAACTTCCTCGGCCAGTGATGCTCCGATTATCTCCACATCGTGCGCCTTGAGACCGGCCATGTACTGCGTCAGAAATTGACACATCACTTTCGGTATTTCTTGCGCTTGTCCTCTTTGAAGCGGAAGGCTCCCTGGCCGGTAATGTCCGTACTGGTGAATGACGGGCACCAGAATTTCTCAACATGCTCAATTACCAGATCGGTCCCCGTGAAATGGTCGACACCCGGTGGTCTTTCCGGGTTGTACATCGTATCGGTCATGTCTCGCATCAGGGCCACGTTTTTGCCGAGCTTGACCATCTGGCGGATCGCAAACGGGCGACCGAGCACGCACATATTGAGGTGCACGCCACATAAAATGACATTGTCAATCTTCCGTTCTGCGAGCAAGTTGTAGGTCTCTTGGCCGCTGTCTGTTACAGCATCACCCTTGACCATAACGATCAGTTTGTTCTGGCGTTTCCATGCTTCGCGAATCTCGCACTTCTGCCCCTGGCAACTGCAACCCATGTCGGAGTCATCAATTGGCAGGACACCTTCATATTTTGGATCCGTCCAACACCAGGTTGTCCCCCAACGCAAGGCAGTTGAAAGCTTGACCGGGGCTTTTGTAAACGGAGCATTCCGTGCGAGCTCGCGTTGGGGTGTGTTCTTATAGAAATCGACCACGCTGCTCGGCGCATGGATGACGAAGATGCCCTGAGCGCGAGCGGCTTTGAGCACGGTGTTCAATGCCGGCGCCATCTCACCGACACGGCGCGAAGCTGACTTGCACCAATGATCGTCCCACATGTCGCAGACGATAATGGCGGTTTTTTCCGGCTTCCAAGTCACCCGTTCTATTTTCACCTTGGCATCGGCTCCACTTTTACTCAGGGAGCGCAAGTTGAGCTTGAGGTTCTCTGCCCAAATTGAAGTTGTCAGGGCGATCAGAACGCTCGCCGGAATAGTTATTTTAAAAGTTCTCATAAAGTTAAGTGAATGGCCGATCTTTCAATTTCCAAAAATCATAAGGGGTTCCCGCCAATCTTTCCAGAACTTCGTTGCTCCTTGGAGCACTCCACCACTTCCGATTTCATTCCGCTTCAACGTTTCTAGTGAACGATTTTAATCCGGCTCCAGTATGCCGCTTCATGAGCCCATCCCGTCGCCCGGTTCTCCAATTCGATGATCACCTTTTTTCCGGCGTAATTGCTAAGGTCGATTTGAAATCGTTGCCATTTCGTTTCTTCGATGTCTTTGGTGAGGACTTCCTGTCCGCTGATTAAAACCACCAGCTTCCAGTCGCCTTTCGGATGATTGGTGACCTCCAACTCAAGGGTGGTTTTCTTTCCCGCAGGCACCTCGACCTTCCGAGACAGCACGCAAGGAACTGTTTGTCTTAGCGGATGCGTAAGCAGGACGTTCTTACGTCCATCCCATTCGGTTCGCAAACCGGGTTTCATCATCGGCCCGCCCCAATCACGAACCTTCCAGCCGGGTGCGAAGGTTTCGACATCGACCGGTAATGTGGAGGAGATGGCTGCCGTTGAACTCAACTTACTCCGGGAAGCAGCGGTTTTCTCCTGCGGCATTTTTGCGTCCACTTCGCGACGCCAGTCGTGCAGCATTTTTAAAAGTTTTTTTGTAATCTCCGGTTTCGCTTTGGAAAGATCGTTCTGCTCGCCAAGGTCATTTTCCAGATCGAACAGCTGAACAGATCCGTGTTCGTAATACTCCAGCAGCTTGTGATTACCCAAACGGATCGCACCTCCCGGGCTCTGGTATCCGTGGTTACTGTAATGAGGAAAGTGCCAATAGATAGCGCCGCGATCATACTTCCTGCCTTTAAGTGCAGGAAGGAAGCTCATTCCATCCACATGCTGCCGGGGCAGGATGGGCAGTCCCATCATTTCCAGCAGGGTTGGGTAAAAATCGGTTCCAGTAACCACCGCATGCGAGGTGGTGTTGGCCTTGGTTTCTCCAGGCCAGTGAACAACCAAGGGGACGCGGATACCGCCTTCATAATTCCAGCCTTTGGCCCCGCGCAAGGGAAGATTCGATGAAGCGAAGCGACGATCAAGCTGCTTTCTAGGGTGGTGAATTCCCCGATACTGATTCGATGCAGACATGCCCCCATTGTCCCCCGTGAAGATGACGATGGTGTTTTCGGCCAACCCGAGTTCGTTAAGCTTGGCCCGGATTCTGCCCAGGCTTTCATCGGTGGCTTCCAGCATCCCGGCAAACTCGACGTTGTCCTGCTGTTGCTTCACCCACCAGACACGCTTGTCCTGATGAAGATTGAGGTTGTCATTTTTCTTGAGAGCCTTGAGCTCGTCAACGGAAAGAGCCGGGCCGTCGGGATTGGGTTCTAAAATATATTCGGGCCCTTTTCGCTTTGGCATGCTGGCGAGTTTCTTTTGGTATTTTTCAACGAGATCCTTGCGCCCCTGGATCGGGTCGTGAACCGCAAAGTGCTCGAGATGGACAAAGAACGGCCGATCCTTGTTGCGCTCTATGAAGTCGAGAGCGGCGTCGGTAAGTTTATCTGTATAATAGTCCCCTTTTTTCGCCGGAAGCGATTTATCATATTGCGGAGAGAAAGGATGGTAATAGGAGCGCACCCAACCGGTGATGGCTTCGTCAAACCCGTAAGTCTTGGGATCTTTGCTCAAATGAGCCTTCCCGTAATTCGCCGTGGCGTATCCGTGTTGCTTCAATGTCTCCGCCAAAGTGATTTCTTCGTCAGGCAGTGATATCCGTTTTTGGGCGCTGTGAAGCATTTCAAAGTCACGCTCGGGGCGTCCCCCAAGCCATTCCGTTAAATCAGTGCGGGCCGGATATTTCCCCGTCAAAATACTCGCTCGACTCGGCGAACAAACATGACAGGTCGCGTAGGCATTATCGAACCGCATCCCTTCCTTGGCCAACCGATCAATGTTCGGTGTTTCGTGAAATGTACTCCCGTAGCAACCCACATCCGCCCAGCCCAGATCATCGACGAGAAAAAATACAATGTTGGGCTTCCGTTTTTTCTCCGCGCCGAAAGTGAAGTTTCCCAACGGCAAAGTGATTAGAATAAACACGACAAATAGCACTGATTTTTTCATACTTGTCTTCACTATTTTCGGGGGATGCAGGCGGGGTTAGTCCATTCGTTGAGATCACAGTTGTGGTCATAGAGTTCCTGATCCCCATCCGGTTTCACCGCAAAATTCCTCCCACCGGAAGAATCGTAGATTTCACGGGCCAATTGCTTTCCATAGGCCGGCGCCTTGGCAAACAAGCCTGACACCAAAAATAAAAAAACGGAAGACAGCGAAACAACATCATGCTTTCTCTGATTAGAACTAATCCAGATTGGAGAGCATCTCCTCTTTAGTCGGAGTCTTTGAAAGAACCCCATTCTTGGGAATCTTTACCTTTGCCGTCCACAGAATGGCATTGAGCATCAACTTGCGATTGTCGTCACTCTGCCAATTCATATGCACGTGACCACCGGTGAAGCCGAAACCTCTTCCACCTCCCGAACGCTCATAAGCCCAAGCCACGTGCTGTGTTTCCCCGTTGGCCACCGCTTTGCGCACGGTGGGATTGCCACTGCGTGCGCCGTCCCCGCGCCGCAACGTCGCGGCCTGCGGCACGTCCGTGAGGATAGGGGTCACGCCTTTCATCCCCTTCACAAAGCGCATGTGATAATACCATTCGTCATTCACGCTGAACGGCTTCACGCCATTCCAAATCTCGTGCTTCACCGGCTTAAACTTTGGCGTCCAGTGCGGGTTCACGCTCCAGTTTAAATCACAGAAGCCACCCATCCATTCTAGAAACTTATCGCCCGGATCGCCCTTCACCGCCTCGGTCGCCCAATGAATCATCACCACGCCCGTGCCCTTTTTCATCAACGCATCAAACTCCTCCAGCTTTGGGTTCAACACATGCCCCCCGTGGCCCGTGCAAAAAATCACAATCGTGTCTGCATCCTTCAGCACCGCCGCGTCCTTCGGATATCCATAATGCGGCACCATCACCGCCTCCACCGGCAACCCCGATTCATTCAGCGCCTTGGCGAGAATCATGTTTCCCGCCCGATGCTCATGCGCCAACCGCCCATGGCTCGGCTTGCCGGAAATAAAAACCACCTTCGCCTTGTCCGCCGCCTGTATTTGCGAACCCGACAGAAGACCCATCGCTGTAAGAAAAACTAATACGCATCGCATGGCGAAAGATTCCCGCTATGCCCTCAATTGGTCAATCTCAATGCATGCAGTTCCGTGTCCGGAATTATTTTTTGTCGAGCAAAGGCAAACTAGACAATTAGCGGAATCGGCGTATGATTCCGGGGAAGCAACAGAAGCACAGCAATGTTTGATTTTTTGGCAGAACAGGATGCGTCGATTTGTGGCGGGAGTCACTTGAAGCGGCGGGAGTTTTTGCAGGTGGGCGCGTTGGGGGCGGCGGGGTTGTCGCTGCCGCAGTTGCTGGCGGCAAAGGAAGCGGGTGCGGTACGGCCGGGCCACGAGGATCGGGCGTGCATTATGATTTTTAATCTGGGCGCGCCGAGCCATGTCGACCTTTGGGATATGAAACCGGAGGCGGCGGCGGAGTATCGCGGGCCATTCAAACCGATCCGCACCAAGTCGCCGGACATCGACATTTCCGAAATTCTGCCGATGCACGCGAAGGTGGCGGATCAATTTTCGTTGGTGCGATCGGTGCATCACGGCGGCGCGGCGGTGCACGATGCCGGTTGGCAAATTATGCAAACAGGCCGGCGCTTTGCCGGGGGGGTGCAGACGCCGCACGTCGGCGCGGTGGCGAGTCATTTGCTCGGGCGCAAGAGTGATCTGCCGCCGTTTGTGGTGCTGCCGGAATTGATGGGGCGCGGCGGCGGCAATTTGCCCAACGGACAGGCGGGCGGTTTTCTCGGCAAGGCGCACGATCCCTTTGCGTTGAATGCGGATCCGTCGAAGGAAAATTTTAAGGTGCCGGATTTACTGCCGCCGGATCAAATTGGCGCGGCGCGCTTGGAGCGGCGGCGCAGTATGCGCGAGATTGTCGATGGCGCGGTGAAAAATTTTGAGGCGAGCGAGGATGCGCGTTTATTGAACGACACGTTTCATTCCGCCTTCCGAATGATGACCAGCGAACAAGCACGCTCGGCGTTTGACCTCACAAAGGAAAAGCAATCGGTGCGCGAGCGTTACGGAATGAACCGCTTCGGCCAATGTTGTCTACTCGCGCGGCGGCTCATCGAAAACGGCGTGCGGGTAGTAACGCTAAATAGTTTTCTCACGGTCTTCAATCAGCTCTCGTGGGACATCCACGGATCGAAGCCATTCATTTCCGTGCAACAAATGAAGGATCAAGTGGCCCCGATGTACGATCAAGGCTACAGCGCGTTGATCGAGGATTTGGATCAACGCGGGATGCTGGGCAACACGCTGGTGACCACGATGGCGGAATTCGGCCGCACGCCGAAGGTGAATCCCGCGGGCGGACGCGATCATTGGCCCCAATGTTTCACGTGCAGCTTTGCCGGCGGCGGCGTGAAGGGCGGTCGCGTGGTGGGCAAAAGCGATCCGGTGGGCGGCTTCCCCGCTGAACGACCGGTGGATCCGGGCGACGTGGTGGCCACCATTTTTCACAGCCTCGGCCTCGACCCCCAAGCGATGCTCCCCGGCCCGGCGGGAAGGCCCTTCCCTCTGGTGGATTTTGGCAACGAACCCATTAAGGAATTGTTTTGATGAGAACATTTTTTTTGTTCAGCAAACCACGGACTCGTAAGCTCGTCCGCAAACTGAACGCACTATGTTTAATAACCATTGTTGCAACGACGTTCGCAACCCCCGCCGCTGAGCGGCCAATCAGTTTCCGCCACGATGTACTGCCGGTGATTTCCAAGGCGGGTTGCAATAGCGGCGGTTGCCACGGTGCGTTGGCGGGCAAGGGCGGGTTTCGCTTGAGCCTCAATGCGTACGATCCGGCGAGCGATCATTATAACATCACGCGCGAAATGCGCGGACGGCGGGTGGAGTTCAGCGATCCGGCGCGCAGTCTGTTTGTCATCAAACCCACCGCCGCCGTGCGGCACAAAGGCGGCAAAGTGCTGCACGAGGATTCGGCGGATTACCAACTGCTCGTGAAATGGATCCAGCAAGGCGCGCCGGGGCCGACCGATGCGGATGTAAATCTGGCGCGCGTGGAGCTTTCGCCCGGCAATTCCCGATTGAAAAAAGGCGACTCGCAGCAACTCAAAGTCACCGCACATTTTAGCGATGGCACACGGCGCGATGTGACATCGTGGGCACGGTTCAGTTCAACCGATGCGTCCGTAGCCATCGTCGATGAACCAACCGGCAAGGCCGAGGTGGTGGGTTTTGGGCAGGGTGCAATCACCGCGTGGTACTCCGGCCAAATCGCCATCGCGCGCATCACATCGCCTTGGCCGAACAAGATTGCGGACGCCGTTTTCAATAAAGCACCAAAGCGAAATTTCATCGACGAACGGGTGCTCGCACAGTTGCGCCAACTCAATCTCAAACCCTCGCCGCCGTGCACCGACAGCGAGTTTATCCGGCGCGCGCATCTTGATGTGATCGGCGTGCTGCCCACGCCCGCCGAGACCAAAGCCTTCCTCGCCAGCACCGCCAAGGACAAGCGCGATAAACTCATTGATCAACTTCTAGCGCGGCCCGAATTCATCGATTACTGGACCTACCGCTGGGCTGATTTATTTTTGATCAGCGGCAAAAAACTCCGCCCCAACGCGCTCAAGGCTTACTACAAATGGCTGCGCAGCGAGGTGGCCAATAACACGCCGTGGGATCAGCTCGTTCGGCAGGTGGTCACCGCCCGCGGCGATAGCATGACCGACGGCGCCACGAATTTTTATGCCGTCCATCAAGAACCCGAGACGATGGCCGAGAACGTCAGCCAAGCGTTTATGAGCCTCTCCATCGGCTGCGCCAAATGCCATAATCATCCGCTGGAAAAATGGACGAATGACCAATACTATTCGTTTGCAAATCTATTTGCCCGCGTGCGGGTGAAAGGCTGGGGCGGCGATGCCCGCAATGGTAGCGGCGAGCGCACGTTGTTCATTGCACCGCGCGGGGACCTTCTCCAGCCGCGCACCGGCAAACCCCAACCCCCCGCGCCGCTTGATGGCGCACCGGTGGCCAATGCCAACACCGACCGCCGTGCGGTTTTGGCCGATTGGCTCACCTCGCCCGACAACCCGTACTTCACCCGCTCCATCGCCAACCGCGTGTGGGCAAACTTTTTCGGGCGCGGCATTGTGAACCCAGTCGATGATCTGCGCATCTCCAACCCCGCCACCAACGCCCCGCTCCTCGCAGCCCTCGCGGCGCACCTTGCGGAAAATAAATATGACCTCAAATCGCTTATGCGGATGATTTTGCAAAGTGAAACGTATCAGCGCAGCAGCACGCCACTGCCCGAAAACATCGGCGACTCGCGCTACTACGCCCGCCAATACCCGCGCCGCCTAATGGCCGAAGTATTGCAGGACGCCATCACATCGGTCACGCAAATGTCCCCCAAGTTCATCACCCTCACCCTCTCCGATGGCAGCAAACAAAACACGGCCCTGTACACAGAAGGCACCCGCGCGCTCCAACTGCACGACTCCGCCGTCACCTCATATTTTCTGAAAACCTTCGGCCGCAACGCACGCGAAATCACCTGCGAATGCGAACGTTCCAACAAACCGAGTATGGTTCAGGTGCTGCACCTCTCCAACGGAAACACGCTCAACGCCAACCTCAGAAACGAAAACAGTCGCGTCACCGGATTGCTCAAAAAAGAAATCCCCGCCCTCATCGACGAAGCCTATTTGCTCTGCCTCGCCCGCCCGCCCAGCGACGGTGAACGCAAACGCTTTCTGGCCGTCTTCGCCAACGCGCCCGCAACTGAACGCCGTGCCATCGCCGAGGATTTATTCTGGGCACTGATGACCAGTCGCGAATTTTTGTTCCAACATTAAAGAATAAAAGAGACGGATTTCACGGATTAACACGGATTGTTTTTGAAATGAATTTTAGAAGGAGTTGCGCCTCAATGTGCTGCCGGCATCTTGCCGACAGATGTTGCGTGTTGGCCTGTCGGCAAGATGCCGACCGCACATCAGCCATCCGTGAAATCCGTGCCTAAAAAATGAAACTTTTCAAATCCATTCTTCTGCTTGTCGCAACCTCGGCAATCGCGGCGCCACCGGATTTCCACAAAGATGTCGCGCCGATTTTGCGCGAGTACTGCGCGGGCTGCCACAATGACGATGACCTCGAAGGCGAATTTTCGGTTGAGACGTTTCGGTCATTGATGAAAGGCGGCGAAAATGGCGCGGGCATCGTGGCGGGCAAAGCGGCGGGCTCGCATTTTTGGCAGCAACTCACCCAACAAAAAAAACCGCACATGCCACCTCGCAAGGAGCCGCAGCTCACTGCCGCACACCTCGCCACGCTGAAGGCTTGGATTGATGGCGGGGCAAAACCGCCAGCGCATGACCGCTCCATCCTCGCCACGCTCAATGTGCCGAAGGTGGCTGCCGCGCATTCGGCGAAGCCTCCGGTCACCGCGTTGGCAATGTCGCGCGGCGGCATTCGGTCGACTGCGTTTTATGGCAAAGTGCTGGTTGGCAAACGCGCGTTCACTGGACACTCAGGCAAAGTTAATGCGTTGTCATTTTCATCGGATGAGAATTTTTTAGTGGCCGCCTCCGGCGTGGTCGGCTTGCGCGGTGAAGCGGTTCTGTGGAATCTCAAAACCGGTAAACGCGTGCGCACCTTCGGCGAAGGCCATCGCGATACGCTTTATGGCGCGGAGATTTCGCCAGATGATCACGTGCTCGCCACGGCGGGTTATGATCGGTTGATTCAACTTTGGAATGTAAACACCGGCCAACGGATTCGCACCTTGGAAGGGCACAACGGCGCGGTGCACGGCATTGCATTTAGTCCGGACGGCACCGTGCTCGCTAGCGCGGGTGGCGATTCGGCGGTAAAACTTTGGAACACAAAAACCGGCCAACGCCTCGACACACTTGGGCAGCCGACGGGCGAACAATTTATCGTGAGGTTCACGCCGGACAGCCAATTTGTGATTGCCGCCGGTGCCGACAAACAAATCCGCCTTTGGCGTTGGATGAGCAAAACAAAGCCGCGCATTAATCCGCTCGTGCGCGTGCGGTTCGCGCACGAGGATGAAATCACCGACCTGGTCATCAGCCCCGACGGCCAACGCCTCGCCACCGCCTCGGCCGATCGCATAATAAAAATTTGGACACTACCAAACCTCACCCCTGCACAAACCTTTGCCCATCAATCTGACGTGGTCTCCGCCCTTGCCTTTGCGCCCGATGGAAAATCGCTGATTGTTGGCCGGATGGATGGTTCGACCGCGCAGCTCCAACTCAACACCGGCGCCATCCAAACCGCCGTCACTCAAACGCAGTCACACACGACCATCGCCGAGGCATCATTGGTGGAGCTCACTGAACAGGAACCCAACAACGCGCCAAAGACCGCGATGGCCATTAGATTGCCCGCAAAAATTTCCGGTGTGATTCTTGATGACCCCGATCTCTTTCGGTTTCGCGCCAAAGCCGGCGAACAGTGGGTGCTCGAAATCAACGCCGCGCGCAGCAAGTCGCCGCTTGATTCCAAAGTGGAAGTGCTCGACGCCACCGGCGCGCCCATCGAACGCGTGCGACTGCAAGCCGTGCGCAAATCGTGGCTTACCTTTCGCGGTAAAGACTCCAGCACGTCCGGCGATTTTCGCGTGTTTAAGTGGCGCGAAATGACGCTGAACCAGTTTCTTTATCTCAATGGCGAAGTGGTGAAGCTTTGGCATTACCCACGCGGGCCCGACAGCGGATACCTTGTTTACCCCGGTAGCGGCACGCGGCATACATTTTTTGACACCACGCCGCTGGCACACCCGTTGGGGCAGTTCGCGTACATTGTGGAACCCTTAGCTGCGGGCATCACACCGCCGGCCAACGGCTTGCCGACCTTCCCAGTTTATTTTGAAAACGACGACGACAGCCAGCGGCGCTTGGGCAAAGACTCGAAGCTCACGTTCACCGCGCCTCAAGACGGAGAATTTATCGCGCGTGTTTCCGATGTGCGTGGCGCGCAGGGCAAGGACCACAAATACACGCTCACCATCCGCCCGCGACGACCGAATTTTTCCGTGAGCCTCAGCGGCATTGCCGACGTCCCCAAAGGCAGCGGCCGCGAATTCAGCGTGCGCGCGGTGCGGATGGATCATTTCAATGGCCCCATCCGCGTAGACATCACCGATGTGCCGGCAGGATTCCGCGTCACCACGCCCCTCACCATTGAGGCGGGACAAACACAGGCTTACGGCGCGGTGTATCACGCTCCCGGAAAGCCGGGCACGCCCAAACCGATAACGCCCAATCCTGCGATCGACAAACTTACGTGGAAACTCTTCCATGGCTCCTGGCCCAAAGTTCCCGATTGGAGCGCGCTCAAGCCGGTCAAGATCGGCGAATTGAAACACGGTTTTTTTAACATTGAACCCGCCGATCGTGAGGACAATTTTGGAATGCAATTTGAAGGCCAAATTAAAATCCCGAAGGACGGCAGCTACGAATTTATTTTGGCATCCGATGACGGGTCTCTGCTATTTATTGATGGCAAAAAAATCGTGGACAACGACGGCCTCCACGGCAATGTGCGAAAAAGCGGCAAAGTAGATTTGAAGGCGGGAATACACGCTATCCGCGTGAGCTACCTTGAGGCGGCGGGAATGGAAGAATTATATGTCGGCTGGAAAGGCCCCGGCTTCGCGGAGACTTCCCTCTCCTTTGCCGACGCCGCCCCCGCTAGCTTTGCCAAAGTCACTGCCACCGCCCGCATCAACGGCAAAGACGTCATCCATCCCGTCAACAATCTAAGCGGCTTGAAACTCATCGCCCAGCCCAAGCTTCAAGTGCAAGTCCTGCCCGCCAGCGGGAAACTTGCGCCGGGCGAACCGCTCGAGCTGACTATTGCGCCGGGCGAAACTATTTCGGCCCGGGTGGTGATCGAACGCAATGGAACCAAAGGCCGCGTTAGCTTTGGCAGCCACGATTCCGGACGCAACCTCCCCCACGGGATTTATGTGGATAACATCGGCCTCAGCGGTTTACTCATCGTTGAAGGCCAAACCGAACGCGAATTTTTCATCACCGCTGACAAATGGGTGCCTGAAATGACCCGCCGTTTCCACCTCCGCACAGGTTCCGAAAAAGGCATTGTGTCACAGCCTATTCTGCTGCACGTAAAGAAGCGGTAAGATTCAACCGCCGGCCTTGTGCATTTGCTGCGAGAGATAATTTTCGAGGCCGGTCATCTGGATGAGGTCCAGCTGCGCCTCGGCCCAGTCCACGCTGTCTTCGGACTCCACCACCATTCGATCCATCAACTCGCGGCTGCCGGCATCCTTCAACTCAATGCAAAGTTTAATGGCCTCATTGTAAGTCGCCACGCCCTTTGTCTCCAGCTCGAGACTGTTTTCGATTTGCGCTTGCGGCGTGTCGCCCACGTTGATGACATGGTAGCGGGAGATTGCCGGCACGCCGTCCAGATAAAGGATACGGTCGATCACCTCGTCCGCGTGTTTCATTTCCTCAATCGACTCCGCGTGAAAATGATCCGCCAACTTATTGAGCCCCCAGTCGCGGCACATTTTGGAGTTGATAAAATATAGGTTGATCGCCGTCAACTCAATGGTCAGCCCGGCGTTTAATGCTTCAATGACTTGTTCGTTACCCTTCATAATTCTTTAATGGTTGCCGCGGTGAGTCGCGGTTAATTCGTTTTCAATAAACACAAGCCAGCACGGTAGCACAGTTTGGGCGAGTGAAAAAATAAAAATGTCTGCTACCGAGACTCATTCCCAGAAAAAAACTACGCCGCCTTGCAATGGCACAGCGTTTGGATGTGCCCGCAGCCGGGACACAACGCGCACGGCCCGCACTCCGCCGGCAAACCCGCGATCAGCCGCTGGATGCGGCACTGGCAACTGCCGCAACCGCTGCCGGCCTCCGTCAGTTGCGTGACCTCCGCAATGGTTTCCGCATCGCCCTCGTCTATCGCCTCGCGAATGCTCGATGCCGTCACCTGATAACAGTGACAAATCAGCGTGTCGGCTGACTGCGTGCGCGTCTGCGCGGGCATGTCCAAAATCGTTGCCATCGTGCGAAAGCGACCCAGACATCGGGCAAAACCGATGGCAAGGCAAGCATTATTTGAGACTGAGTCACATTTGCAGGTATTCAAAAATACTCACTAAATTGGGCATTTCCTCGAATCGATCTCAGCGTTGTTCTGTTTTGTGGATTTTTTGGAAGGTACGCTCAAGGCGTTCGACGATTCCGTTTTCCTGGGGCGCGAAATTCTTTTGTTCATCCGGATGGGTTTTCATATTCGCTAGAAAATAGGGTATTCCGAATGATTTGCCCTTCGGTTGTTGACGACCGCCCGAGCCATTGCCGAGCACCAACTTCCAATCGCCATCGCGAATGGCGAACATTCCACCGGAAGAATGATGAATCACCGGTGGCCGCGAATATTTTTTCTCATCGCCCAACAACAACGGCAAAAAACTAAAGCTGTCCGCTGCCGCGCCCTTGGGAATCTTCGCGCCTGCCACAGCGGCCGCAGTGGCGAAGAGGTCTGTGTGTGTGATTACGCGTGCGCTTTGGCTTCCCGGTTTCACCTTGCCCGGCCAGCGCACGAAGAATGGTACGTGATGGCCCCCTTCCCAAATATCCGCTTTGGTGCCGCGCCACGGGCCGTTGGCGGTGTGGTGTTTGGAATTGTATTGTTGTTTGCCCGGTTCAGTGACGTGATCAGGCTCGCCGTCAATTCGATGCATGAAGGACCCGTTGTCACTGGTGAATATGACGAGTGTATTATCGGCGAGCTTGGTTTCGTCCAGCGCCTTGAGCACTTGGCCGACGGTGTCGTCGACGTTCATCACAAAATCGCCGTACGGGCCAAGGCCGGTCTTGCCCTTGAAACGCGGATGCGGCGTCACCGGTTTGTGCGGGCCAGTGAGCGGCAGATAAAGAAAGAAAGTTTTTTCCTCCTTCGCCATCCGTTCAAGAAATCCCGCCGCGCGCGCGGCCAACACATCGAGGCCTTTTTCAAATTCAAAGTCATCCGAACGCGGACCTTTGCGAATGAACGCGGGGAACTTCACCGCCGCCTGTTGAATCGTCGGTGCCTTTGCGAAGCGATCATTTTCAATCCAAACATACGGCGCCATATCCAGCGACGCACTCACACCGAAGTATTCGTGAAAACCGCGCGTGATCGGACTATCCGCGATGGGCTTGGTGTAATCCACGTTGCCATCGCCATCCCAACGTTCCGGCCCCGGCTTGGCACCCTCGCGGCGCGTCATATTCATCCCAAGATGCCATTTACCAATCGCCGCAGTATGGTAGCCCGCGCTTTGCAAAACCGAACCCACCGTCGGCCGATCCTTTTCAATCAATGGCGCGCTGTATCCGCCGAGCACCCCGCGCTTCAACCGCGACCGCCAGCAAGACCGCCCAGTGATAACTCCATACCGCGTGGGCGTGCAGACCGCCGAAGGACTATGCGCATCGGAAAACGTCATCCCCTCCTTTGCGAGCCGATTGAGATGCGGCGTGGGAATTTTCGAATTGGCGTTCAGCGCCTGCACATCCCCATAGCCCATATCATCAGCCAAAAAAATTACAATATTCTGCTTCGCCGCCTGAACGGACACCGCAAACATAAA
Organism: Limisphaerales bacterium; assembly: GCA_014382585.1. Classification (NCBI taxonomy): domain Bacteria; kingdom Pseudomonadati; phylum Verrucomicrobiota; class Verrucomicrobiia; order Limisphaerales; species Limisphaerales bacterium. The sequence goes on from JACNJL010000050.1 coordinate 76,890, forward strand.
TGCAACAAAAATCAAAAAGTGTTTCATAGAGTCGCGAAGCATCCCGCACACCCGTGCGTAGCACAAGAAAAACAGAATGATTTAAACACAGATGAGCAGGGTAAAAAACCCTGTGCGTCATGAGCATCTACGCTCATTCAATGTTCAATGCCTTGCGCAGCACGGGTTCGAAGGCGTTGGCTTGGCGGAAGAAGCCGAGGTCGTTGGGATGGGAGGAGTCGGTGGTGCCCTCGGCGTCGTCGCCCAGCAGCAAGTCGCCCCCGAGGTAGTGGAGGTTTTTCACGCCTTCGGATTTTAATTGCCTGAAAACTTTTTGCAATGCAGCGTGATTGTCATCGTGATGTTTTGCTCGCGCCGGCGTCAGCCACGAACCGGCGTTGCGACGGTCTTCCACCAGCAAAATCGGCGTGTGCGGACGCGCCTTGCGAAGCTGCCGAACCAAAGGCGCGCACCGCTCGGTGACCATCGCCGCGTTCATGTTCGGCAGACAATCGATGATGTAGCAGGCGGCATTCACCTCCACCATCAGGTCACCGACTTCCTTGTGCATTTTGCCGTTGCCGGAAAAGCCAATATTGATGACCGGCATTTCCAGCCGCCTTCCAAGGATCGCCGTGTGCACCATGCCCGGCCGCGAGGCGCAGGCGCCGTGCGTGATGGACGTGCCATAAAAAATCAGCGGCTTCGCCTTGCGCGGCGCGAGCCGTTCAAACTTCGCCCCCGTCGGCACACCAATCGCCAGCGACTCCGTGCCATTATACAGCGGCAAATAAATCGCGTACTCGCGCAACCCCGATGCAATGCCGCTGAGCAGCGTGACTTGCATCTCCTGTTTGCTCGGTCGCGTGGCGGCGGCCCACCGCCATTTCCCTTTCGCATCGCGCGCGTACAAATCCAGCCCGCTTACCCCGCTCGGTGGCATGTGCGCCATGCCGAGATTCGGGCTCAGCACTTTCCATTTCGCTTGGATGGCGTTGGCGTTGGTCTTAAACCGCACCATCATTCCCGCGCTGTGCCGGCTCAAGCTCCACACTGATTTGGTCACCGTCTCCTCGGCCTTCGCCGGGAACCGGTCAAACCACCGCACCCGATCCTGATCACCCCAACCGCGGCCTTCCACGCCCCATTGCGTGACATCGTGCCACTGAATTTTCCCTTGGCCGAAACCATCGAGCGCGAAACACGCGAACACAAAAAGCAAAAGGCGTTTCATAGCGCGAGTTTTCCAGAAATATCACGTGCGGTCAATCATCGGCAGCCTTGACGCCGCTACTCAGCCCAGTAGCCTTGGGCGCTGCCATGAAATTCCATCGCAAACTTTCCCGCCGTAAATTTCTCCAAACCTCCAGCGCGACCGCCGCTTTCGCCATCCACACCCCCGCGCGTGCCGCAGGCATCAGCGGGCAGTATGCCGGATTGAAGAGTGGCAAATTTCTTGGCGAGGTGAAGACGCTGGCGACGGTGGAGGATCGGAAAGTGTTTTTGGAGGGGCCGGCGGTGGGGGCGGATGGGGATGTGTTTTTTACGAATGTGCCGATGGAGAAGATTTTGCGGTGGTCGGTGAAGGGGAAAAAGCTGGCGACGTTCCGCGAGAAATCGAACAAGGCGAACGGGTTGTTGTTTGACCCGAAGGGACGGCTGCTCGCGTGCGAGGGCGGAGCGGGGCGCGTGACGCGAACGGACCTGGCCACCGGGAAAATTTCAGTGTTGGCAAATAAGTTCAACGACTTTCCATTGGCGGCACCGAACGACCTCGAGCTGACCGCGAGTGGCAAGTTGTTTTTCACCAGCCGCCCCGGCACGCCCGACCCGAAGAAGGGCAATCCAAACGCCGTCTATCGGCTCGACCTCGCCACTGGCAAGCTGCACCAGCCGCTGGCGTGGCCCAAGGTGCACATGCCCAATGGCATCGTCATCGCGCCCGACGGCAAGACGCTGTACCTCATCGAGGCGCATCCGGACGCCAACCGCAACCGCAGCATCCTCGCCTTCGACCTCGACCAGAGCGGGCAACTTTCCAATCGCCGCACGCACATCAACTTTTATCCCGGACGCAGTGGCGATGGCATGTGCATTGACGCCGAGGGCAACCTCTACGTCGCCGCCGGCCTGCACAAGACGCGCCGCACCAGCGAGACCCTCGACACCCGTCCGGGCATCCACGTCATCTCGCCGCAGGGCAAACTCATCGCCTTTCGCCAAACCCCCACCGACACCCTCACCAACTGCACCTTCGGCGGCTCCGACCTGCGCACGCTCTACATCACAAGCGGCGCGCACCTGCACAGCATTCGCACCGCCATCCCGGGCAAGGCTTCGTACAAGATTGGGTAACCGCCGCCATGCAGACCCAACTCAAAGTCAAACTGTCGTTCTTTAATTTCCTCCAATATTTCGTGTGGGGCAGTTGGTATGTGACCATGGGCGCCTATCTCACGAATACCCTCAAGTTCGACGGACAGGAAGTGGGCGCGGCTTACAGTGCATTTGCTATCGGCTCGATGATTTCGCCCTTCCTCGTGGGGCTTCTGGCCGACCGCTATTTTGCCTCGGAGAAATTGCTCGCCGTGTTTTCGTTGATTGGGGGCGGTCTCCTCTGTCTGCTGCCGAGCCTCACCACTTTCCTGCCGTTTTACTCCACGCTCATCCTTTATTGCGCGCTGTACACGCCTACGCTTGCCTTGGGCAATTCCCTCGCGCTCACCCATCTTGAAGACTCGAAGACCGCCTACCCGCGTGTGAAATTGTGGTCGGCGGCCGGGTGGATTGGCGGGTTGTTCACACTATCATTTCTGCTGGACGGCGAACTATCCTCCATTCAGTTCTACCTCGCTGGAGGCGTCTCCATCGGCTTGGCGATTTTCTCGCTGAAACTGCCGCACACCCCGCCCAAGAAAACCGCCGAAAACATTAGTCTCAGTGAACTGCTCGGCCTCGATGCGCTGGCGCTGATGAAAAAACCCTCTTTCGCAATTTTCATTGGCTGCATGTTTCTGATCTGCATCCCGCTTTATTTTTATTTTGTCATGTTGGGCATTTTCTTGGCGGAACTGGATTGGACCAACCTCGCCGTAAAGACGTCCCTAGCACAGGTCTCAGATATTATCTTCATGTTTTTCCTGCCCATCATGCTGAAAAAGTTTGGCTATAAGAAAACCATTTTCCTCGGCATCCTTGCCTGGACTGCCCGCTACTTTTGCCTCGGTGCCAGTGTCGGCGCCACCACCCTCGCGGCCCCGCTCATCTTTGGGGCCATCCTGATGCACGGCGTGTGCTACGATTTTCTGTTCATCGCCGGGCAACTTTATGTTGATGATGAGGCCAACCCAAAAATCCGCGCCGCCTGCCAAGGCTTCATCGCGTTCATTCTCTGGGGCGTGGGTGCTTTCGTCGGCACGATGCTCGCCGGGGCGGTTTTGAAAAAATACGAATACGTCAAAATCGTTGAGGGAACCGAAAAGACTTTTCACGACTGGGCCAGCATTTGGCCCGTGCCGGCATATCTCTCAGTTGGCGTGCTGATTATCTTCGCCCTGTTCTTCCGGGAACCGAAGGCCAGTGGCGGGGGAGAGGTCCAATAAAAAACGGCGGCGCTGAACTTACGCTAAACTAAAGGCGGACTCGCAGGCTCGTCCCTCCATTGTGAGGGGTTGGAGGGACGAGCCTGCGAGTCCGTAAGCGGTCGTCTAATTCACAAATCAATTCTTGAACCACGGCCGCCGCGCGTTCTTCGTGATCTCGGCGTCGAGGGTTTCCATGCGGGCGCGGAGTTGCTTGACGACCTCGGGCTTTGCTTCGGCGAGGTTGTTTTTTTCGCCGACATCCTTGGCCAAGTCGAAGAGGAAAATCTGCGGCGGGCGGTTGTTGGCGCGGCGCGGTTTTTTCACGAGCAGTTTCCAGCTTCCACTCCGCAGGCCTTCGATGTTTCCGCGGGAAGTGTAATGGAGAAATTCCGTGCGCGGGGATTTTTGGGCGGTGCCTTTCCACAGGCCGGTCACGTCCAGGCCGTCGATCTTTCTGCTCTTGGGCAAAGGTTTGCCGGTGAGGGCGGCGATGGTGGGGAGTAAATCAATGGTGCCGGTGAGTTCATCGCACACGGTGCCGGCGGGAATGCCGGGGCCGCGCATCACATACGGAACGCGCTGACCGCCCTCGAAGGTGGTGCCTTTGCCGTCGCGCAACGGACCGGCCGAACCGCCATGGTGCAGGAACGGCAGCCACGGGCCATTGTCCGTCGTATAAATAATGTAGGTGTTGTCGGCGAGTTTCAGTTCATCCAACGTTTTGAGCAGGCGGCCGACTTCCGAATCGATGTGCTCGATGACATTGATGTAGGCGTTCTTCGGGTTAGGATCGCGGATTTCATCGGGCACATACAACGGAATGTGCGGCATGGAATGCGGCAGGTACACGAAGAACGGTTTGTCCTTGTTAGTCTTAATGAAATCGATGGACTTCTGCGTGTAACGGCGCGTGACGGTGCGTTGGTCGACCGGCAGTTCGACGATCTTCTCATCCTCGTAGAGCGGGGTCTTCCATTTGGTAAGCGTGGATTCCGGATCGGCCCAAAGAAGGTCCATGCCCTGCCAACCGCCGCGCGGTTTGCCCTTGTTGTCGGGATGGTTCATGTCGTTCGAGTACGGGATGCCGTAGTACGTATCGAAGCCATTGGCCGTCGGCAGCGTTTCCTTGTGATGCCCGAGATGCCATTTACCGAAACAAGCCGTGGCATAGCCCTGCCCTTTCAAGTGATCGGCGATGGTGTGCTCCTTGGCGTTCAGCCCCTTGGTCGAGGCAGGGAACAGCACGTGCTGGTGCATGCCCACACGCTTGGGATAACAACCGGTCAGCAACGCCGCCCGCGAGGGCGTGCACACCGGCGAGGCCACCATGAAGCTCGTGAACTTCCGTCCCTCTTTGGCGATGCGATCGATGTTCGGCGTCTTGATCGTCTTCGAGCCAAAGCAACTCAAGTCTCCGTACCCCTGGTCATCCGCGAAGATAATCACGAAGTTGGGCTTGGCGGCGGAAGCCGTTTCCACGGCAAACAAGAAAACGGCCAGCAGACAGGCCAAGGCAATACGAGTGTGTTTCATATGAATTAAATCCGGTGGCGGGAGCATGGAAAGAAACCCGCCGACATTCAACGGTGAAATTACGGATGCGCCAAGGACGCCACCGGCACCACGGTCAGGCCACAATCTTCCTTGCCGATGGAGTAGACGACGTAGAGCTGGCCGTCGTGTTCGTGGGCGTAGGGGTAGCTCCATTGCTTGCCTTTGGCGGCGCCGGGAAAGCGCGGTGGGACGGACTTGCCGTGGCGCAGACGCCACATTCGGCTGAGGGTTTTTTCGCCGGGCTTGCCGACGGAAACGCACAGCGTGTCGCGGTTGCGATAGTTGGAAATGACGTAAAGCTGACCGGTGCTGAGCCGACCAAGGTAGGCCTTGGCTCGGGGCATGGGGAGGTTGCTCGGGCGAGCCTTGGCCCAGGTCTTGCCGTGGTCCTCGCTGGTGGACACCCAAGCCACGCCGGCGCCGCCGCGGATGACCGCCAGCACGTGCGCGCCATTGGCCCAGACGGTCGTTTCAGCAAAGCTCGGCTGGAGCTGCGGCGGGAACGGGATGAGCACGGAATCCCATTTCGTGAAATCGTCGCCGCGACTGACGGCCACCACGGGATAGCCATCCTTGTCCTGACCCCCGGTGACGTAACTGCCGTTGCCCATACGCACGGGCTCGTCGTAGGGCCAGCAGTTGCGCATGACTATGCCGCGGGTTTTCCATTGATCAGTCTTTTCATCGAGCACAAAGGCCTCGCCGCGCAGGCCCCGAAAACGCCTGCCACCCGGCTCGCCCGTGCCGAAGCGCGAACAAATGGTCCACAGCTCGCCCCGGTGCCGGAACAGGACGCCGTGGCTGTGCCGGTCCGCGCCATCGAAGCCGGGGCCGACGACCTCCAGCGGGCTCCACGTCTTGCCGCCGTCCTTGGAGCGGCGGCCCTGCAGGGTTTCGTGCGGACCGTTTTCGTTGGTGGGACTGTTGGCCCAGTTGGCGTACAGGACACCCTTGTGCATCACGATGGCGGCGCCGTGCAGAAATTTATAACCGTCCTCGGCCGGTCGGTGAATGGTGCGATGCACGATGCCATCGGCAAACGGAATGCGCGCCGGATCTGGCGGCAAAGGCGATCCGTTCCACAACGGAAACACGTCGCCGCCGAGCGGTTGATGTTTGGGGACGACGTGGGTGGCGGCCACCGGCCGGTACTGCGCGGCCATCGCCTCGGCGGACAACGGCGCATCAAAGAACTGTACCTCATCCAACGCGCCAAAGAGATTTTGCCAAATGCGTCCGTTGTCGTTCACGCCGCCCAAGGTGAGCGAAGCAGCGGTCGGCGGCAGTGGCCGCGCCAATTCCCCCACCCCTTCGCGTTTGCCGTTGAGCCACAGCTCAGCGCGCTGGGGCGTCACCACCACGCCGATCTGATGCCAATGTCCGGGCTTGGGCGGCGTGGCGGCGGCAACGGTCTGCCAATCGCTCTGGCGCAGGTAGAGTCGAAACCGGCCGTCCTTGTCGATCATCACGCCCCATTCGCGCTGGTTCTTCGAGTACACGTTTTTGGCCGCAATCATCTGCTGACCGGCCTTCAGCGTATACGGATTCACCCAAGCCAACAGCGTAAAGCCCGCCGGTCCATGGCCGAGCTTCGCCGAATCCTTGACCTCCAGCACCGCCGCGCCATCCATTACCAGAGATTGCCCGCGCGCGCCGCCGGCCGGTTTCACCTCGCCGCCTTTCACCGCAAAGTCAGATGCCTTCGGGCCATCCAGTTTCCAATGGCGAACCGGCTCGGCCGCCATCAGCGTTGTGGCAAGCAACCCCGCGAGCGCTAGGGCGGGAATGGAGATGAACGGTTTCACGCGCGAATCATTCGGCCGAATGCTGTGGTAGTCAATCCATCAGGGCGCGCGGCGGAAGAGCATTCCATAAAATGCCTCCTGATCGCCGGGATCGATGGTTCTAAATTTAACGAACTCCGCAGCCGCTTCCGGTTGGGCGGGATCGATTCGAATGCCCCATAACGGAACGGTCGAAGTGGGCAGCATCCCGTATCGGACATCGCCGATCACATGGGGCGCTTCCGGATGTTGCCCCAAAAAGCCATCGGACAAGCGTTCAAAGCGGGCCACATCCTGGGCCAGCCGCGAGGAATCGCCGGGCGCGGGATCGGAATCTCCGAGTCCATAAGCCGCCACTTCGCCGCCGGGATATATCTTGGGCGCCAAGCCGGGGAACACATGAATGGCATCCACGTGATACACGCCTTCGTGCAGATAAACCGATCGGTGCAGAAACACATTACCGATGCTCGGCTTCACAATCTGCCGGTCGGCCGCGTGATCGCGCTGTTCGATCAAGGCGGCTTGCGCGGACTCGGCCTGGCGATGTTGCGTGAGGGCAAACAACAGATAGCTCAGGCAAAAAATGGAGGCCGCGCGCGGAAACCAAACTTGCCGGCGTTTCACTCCAAGAATGAGCAGGATCAACAGCGGCAAACTAAACAGCGGATCCACGATGGAAACGAGATTCCACGACACCCGCTCCAGCGCAAACGGCCACAAAAGGTGCGTCCCGTAACTAGTGCAGGCATCGAGGAGCCCGTGCGTTGCATAACCCAACATGCAGGCCTGCCAAATTTCTCGGAAATCGAATCGCCGCCGCGAAAGCCCCCAGATCAACAAGGCCACGAACGTGGCGCCCACGGGGATAAAGGCCAGTGAATGGGAAAAGTGCCGGTGATAATCGAGGTTCAGCAAGGGATCGGCCGACGATCGAATGAGCGCGTCCAAGTCCGGCGCCATGCCGGCCACTGCCCCGTACCATACCGCCCGACCTTGCGCCTTGGGGCCGGCAAACGACTGCGCCACCGCCGAACCCACCAGTCCCTGGGTCAGCAAATCCATGAAAGCGTTTTCCTCGCGGTTCGGTTGCGAACCATTAGGCCTTCATTTGGTGAATCTGTTGCGTGGCAATGCCAATGGGGCGGTCGAGCGGTACGCCGGCGCAGGCGAGCAAGGTAGTGAGTAGATCGCCCTGATTCCCCTTGATGCCAGACAGGAACCGGCCGGTCTTGAGGCTGCCGCCGCCTTTACCGGCGATGATGAACGGGAGATTGTCACGCCGGTGCTTGTTGCCGTCCTCGAGGCCCGAGCCCCACATCATAATGCAGTTGTCGAGCAACGTGCCCTCGCCTTCCTTGAGCGCGTGCATCTTCTTCACCATGTAGGCGAACTGCGCAACGTTGAATTCGTTAATGGCCGCGACCTTCCCGATTTTTTCCTGATCACTGCCGTAGTGTGTCTGCGAGTGATGCTGGTTACTGAAGCCCAACTCGGGGTAGGACGCGCCGTTGGGGCGGGACCCCACGTAGGTGCTCACCCGCGTGGTGTCGGTTTGAAACGCCAGCACGGTGAGGTCGCACATGACCTGCATGTACTCGCTGCGCTTGTCGCCCTCGGGGATCTTCACCTCGATAGGCGCCGAGTCAGTGGCGTGGCGCTTGGAAGGGCCAACGCCGTTCTTCTCCAGTGCAGCCTCCTGCTGGCGGGTCTCGATGGCGGCGATGCGCCGTTCCACCGAGCGTACGCTATCGAGATATTCGTCGAGCTTCTGCTGGTCAATCTTGGATAGCGTCCGGCGCAATTCCCGGGCGCCGCCCAGTACTCGGTCGAGCATCTGCCGGTCCAGCGGATTCGCCTGAGTGACCTTGCCTTTCTGACCGCGCTTACCGAAGAGGCGGTTCAGGACATTGCGCGGATCGGTCTCGGCGGGCACAGGCTGCGTGGGCGAGCGGTAGCTGCAGTGGTTGTAGTACCCCTCATGCAGGCCTTCCTGATTTTCCTTCCAAGTCTGCGGCATGGTGGCCAGCTCGAGCGACGGCAGCAAGGTGTGGGCGCCCACGTAGTTGGCCATGATTTGGTCGGCGGAAATGGAGATGTTAACGCGTCCGCGCGTATCAGGATCGGGCAACCGCCCGGTGAGCCAGGTGGACAGCTCCAGCGCGTGTGGCGCGCCATTGAACGGCGAGATCGGCACGCCGGAAATGCCCTTCATCATCAGGCATTGGTTCATGATCGGCTTCAACGACTTGAGGATAGGCGGCGCGGCGTTGCGAAACGCTTCCTGATCCTTGGGCCAAAACTGGTCCATGATGACGCCGTGCGGCATGTACATGAAGGCGAGCCGCACAGGCGCTTTGGCGGCAGCCTTGGAATTGGCCGCCCAGCCGAGGGAATCCATAAACGGCAGCGCGAGGGAAACACCCGCGCCCTTCAGAAAGGTCCGGCGATCGACAGAAGATTTTTGATGCATGGTTTTCATTGTTTAACTCGGCGATGGGTGAACAGATAACTGGTGGCGATCTCGGTGACAATCGTTTGCACGCGATACTCGTCGCGGGCGATCCGATCCATCAACTGATCGAGGATCACCTCGTCGTAGCCTTCCAACTGGCGGCCCAGCGCGTAGGCCATCAGGCGTTCGGTCAGGTTCCGGGCGAGATCCGCTTCGCGCTGGGCAAGCAGCTTCTTCAATTCTGCGGGCGTGGAGAAGTCTTTTCCGCCGGGCAATTTTCCCGCCGAATCAATCGCCGCGCCGGCATCGTTCTTCACGCGCCAACGGCCGATGGCGTCGAAATTCTCCAAGCCGAAGCCGATCGGATCGAGCACCTTGTGGCAATTGCGGCAGGTGGCTTCGGATTGGTGCAGCTCCGTCCGCTGGCGCAGCGTCAGGCCCTTCACGTCCTGATGCTCCTGCTCTTCGAGTTCAGGCACGTCAGCCGGTGGCGGCGGCACGCGCTCGCCCAGCACCTGTTCCAGCACCCACACCCCACGCTTCACTGGGCTGGTGCGGTTGGGGAACGACGTGGCCGATAGCGTGGCCGCCATGCCGAGGATGCCGCCCCGGTTAGGATTGGCCAGCTGGACTCGTCGCATCTTGGGCCCCGGCACGTCCTGCTTTAATTCGTACAACTTGGCCAACGGCTCGTTCAGGAAGGTGTAGTCGCTGTCCACGAATCTCACGATGCGTTGGTTCTCGCGCAGCACGCTTTCAAAAAACAGACGGGGCTCCTCCATCATCGCCTGTCGCAGCGCCGGCGTGATCTGCGGGAATCGGTCCGGGTCGAATACCTGCCGGTCCAGTCCATCCACCTTCAGCCATTGGGCGCCGAATCCATCGTACAACGCCCGCGCGCGCGGGTCATTCAACATTCGTTTCACCTGCGCCCGCAACACCTCGGGCTTCTGCAACGCGCCCTGATCCGCTAGGGCGGCCAGTTCAGCGTCCGGCGGCGCGGACCACACCAAATAGGAAATCCGGGCAGCCAGTTGGAAATTGTCCAGCGGCACGATGGATTCCTTTGAGTCCACTGCGCCTGCCGGTGTGATAAAGAGAAATTGTGGCGAAACCAGGACCGCCTTCCACATCAGCCCCAGCGACGCCATGTAATCCAGCTTGTTTTCCTGTCCCAGCTCGAAGATACCCACTAGCACGTCCAACTCCTTCTCGGTGGGCGGTCGTCGGTACGCATCGCGCGCCAAGGAACGCGCCACTTGCCGCGCCGCCTTACGAAGATCCGCGCCCTCGGACGGCGTCTCGCCAAAGAGCCGTTTCTGAACCTCCGTGGGCGCTTGACCGGCCGCTGCCATGACCTGCCCGACCACCTTGTTGGCCACCTCGAGAAACAGCTCCGACTGCAGCGGAGAAATGGAATTAAGATACCCCTCGCCCACCACCTCGTCGGGCAGGCTGTCGGTGACCGACGGCGACACTCCGTACAGGGCGCGCAACGTGTTCCCGTACTCCGCCTTGGTCAGGCGCCGGATCACAAACGGCCCGGGATCGCGCGGCGCCAGATACTTGAGCTTGCCGATCCACTCCACGAACTGCCGTCGTTCTTCGTCGGTCGGTTTCTTGGAGGAATCCTCCGGCGGCATATCGTGCACCTTCACGTTGGCCACCGCCTTCTTCCAATGCAGGGACGCCGACTCGCCGCCCGGATTCTTGAGTGCCGATTGAAGATTGATCCCCGCCTTCGCCCGCGAACCGTGGCAGCGTGTGCAGTACTTGTTGACGAACGGGCCGACCTTCTCCTTGAACACCTTCTGGGCATCCGCCCGCAGCGCCGCCTCATCCGCGCCGACGACCGAACCGACCGACCACAAGGCAAACGCCAGTGCCGGTATGTTCGTTTTGAAGGCTCCCCGAAACATATCCATTAGCCTGCCTACACCTCGCTCAAGGTGCCCGTGCTACCGGCAAAACGCTTCGCCTCAACGCCGAGCTTGTGGAGCATGGTGAGGTAGAGATTGGCGGTGGGCAGTTCGCTAAAGTTCATCTCACCGCGCCAACCCGCGTCGGTGTCGATACCGGCAGTCGATTGGTGTTTTTGGTTACCCCGACCGTACTTGAGGTATTGGCCGTGCTTGAAGCCCAGCTTGCGGCCGCCGATCAGTAGCAGCGGATAATTGCGCGACAGATGGAACGCACTGGAGGCCGAGCCGAACAGGATGGCGGTGTGGTCGAGCATGTTGCCTTCTCCGCCGGGTTCGGGCGTAGCCTTGAGTCGATTAGCAAAGCGGCCGAGTTCCTCGTTGATGAAGCGGCAATAAACGCCAAAATTTTTGTAGCCGCCGGGTTTCTTTACCTCATGCGTCAGCCAGTGAGCGGCCTTGAAGCCCACGGCACGCGCCAGATAATCACTCACGCCCACGCCGTTTTCGCGCCCAAGCTGGTAGGTGGCCACGCGCGTGGTGTCGGTCTTGAACGCGAGATAAATCAGTTCGTACATGGTGCGCAGGAAATTGCGCGGATCCTCGGGCGTCACATCAAGCTTGAGATGGTCCGTGTCCACCTTGGGCATGGGGATATTCAGCCACCGCTTGGCCTTGGCCACCCGCATCTCGGTATCGCGCACGGACTGCAAATATTCCGCGAGTGTTTCCTGATCGCGCTTGGAGAGCGACCGATTCAGTGACCGCGCGTCCTCCAACAAATCATCCAACGCACTTTGGCTCAGCGCCAAACGGCGGGCTGCGTCCGGGCCGTTCTTCACAAAGAGCATATCAAAAATGCGCTTGGGCTTGTGCTCAGCGGGAATGGGCCGGCCCTGGGCGTTGAAGGAGAGCGTGTGCGCGCCACGCGGCGAACCGGTGCCGCCATCGGTGGACATCACCAGCGAGGCGTGGCGCGTGTGTTCGCCGGCGTGCGAGGCAAACACCTGGTCGAGCGAAATGCTATTGTGATAATCGCCATCAGCGCCGGTATCCGCCGCAGTGATAAACTGATCGGCATTGGCATGGCCATGCACCCGGCGCAGCGCGGGATTCGACAGGCCAGAAAATACGGTCAGCTCATTGCGCAACGGCTCCAGCGTTTCCATGCACTTGGTGAGCTTGAAATCCTTGCCCTTGCCATGCGGAAACCAACTCCAGTCCTGAAACGCCGGATCCTTCTCCAGCGGCATCGGCACGCCGTCCGGCAGATAAAAACAGGCCAGCCGCTTGCGCTGCCCCGGGGACTGCGCCGCGCCGGTAAAAGATTCCAGCCACGGCAACGCCAGCGCCACCCCAGCGCCGCGGAGAAATTTCCGCCGATCCAATGTCGATAAATTCACGTTCATCACCCCATAATCTCCGACTTATTTTTGCCGAAATAATTCACTTTTCACAATCAGAAACACCAGGTCCGCCAGTCCGTCGCCACGCTTGCGCAGGGCGGCGGTAATGCGGTCCACCTCGGCGCGATCGCCGAAGGTCAGCGGCCGGCCCAAGGCGTACGCGGCCATCTTGTGCGCCATGGCGCGCGCGAACTGATCCTGTCGATTGGCCAGCAGATAATCCTTCAGCCCTTTCATGCCGCGCAGCTCGTCCTTGTTGAACAACACACTGGCGGCATCGACCGACTCATCACCGATCTTGTCGCGCCATTGGCCGAGCGCGTCAAAGTTTTCAAACGCGATGCCCCACGGATCGATCTTCGAGTGGCACGAGATGCACGCCGGATCACTGCGGTGATCCTCCATGCGCTGCTTGAGAGTCATCTTGAGAATCTCCGGATCGGCCAGATCAATCTCCGGCACGGCCGGCGGCGGTGGCGGAGGCGGATCGTGCAACAGGTTTTCCAGCAGCCAAATGCCGCGCTTGAGCGGGTGCGAATCTTTGCCGTCCGAATTCATCACCAGCAATCCCGCGGAGGTGAGCAGACCGCCACGCCGGATCCCGGGTGGCATTGTCACCTTGCGGAACTGATCGCCGTACACCTCCGGCACGCCGTAATGCCGCGCCAACCGGTCGTTCACCAACACGTAATCGGCATGAAGAAACTCCGTAACCGGCCGATTGGCCCGCAGCATCTCGGTGAAGAGCGCCACCGGCTCCTGTTTCATTGCCTCCAGCAGGAGCGGATCCATTTTGCCGTGCGCCTTGGCATCGATCTTCACAAAATCCAGCTGCTCCATGCCCAGCCATTGGCGCGTGTAATGCCGCGCAAACCGGGCGGCGCGCGGATCGGCCAGCAATCGCCGCGCCTGCTGCTCCAGCACGTTGGGATCGGACAGTTTCCCTGCTTCGGCCAAGTACATCAGCACGGTATCGGGCGTACTGCTCCAGAGAAAAAACGACAACCGGCTCGCCAGTTCATGGTCCGAAATGCGCGGCGCGTCTTTCGCTTGGGCGCGGCCGAGGTACAGATAATTCGGTGAGGCCAACACGGTGGCCAGCACTTCCACCACCGCTTCCTGAAAATCCTCGCACTGCGGCCGCAGCGCTTTGAATAATTTCATTTTCTGATCCACCTCCGCAGCGCTCACCGGCCGACGCCAAGCCCGGCGCATGAAGTACTCCAATACCGCGCGTGTGTATTTTGTTTCATCCGACTGCTGTTTGCTCGCGAAGAAAATTGCTGTGTGCGATTCCGGCGGCCATTGTTCATTCAATGGCGCGATGACCTCCACGTAATCAATCACCAACCCCACCGCCGTACTGGAGGTGTTGCGCAGCTCGATGAATTCGGCCGGGTTCGGCAATTGCCCGAGCTGTTGAATGTGCCGGAATGCGTTGCGCGGGATCTCTGCCAGCGGCACGTCCCAATGATAAAAGCGCGGCTTGCCCGGCGGCGCATCGATGGTGAGGTCCTGCCCGCCGACCGCCACAGACACGCGCGAGTCGTTGCTCGCCTGATTACCGAAATGCAGCCGCAAGGTCGGAAATTTTTTGCCTCGGACCATTTCCTGCGCCGCCCGAATGCGCACGCGCATGATGCCTGTGTCCGGCAATCCGTCGCCTACATCGATGATAAACTTTGAGTTCGCCGGCATCACCAGTACATCCGGCGAAACCGGCGGCACGGTCGGCCGCTCGGCCACCGGCTTCCACGCGTACTTCGCGCCGTGGTATGCCCACTTCGTCTGCACGCCCTGCCCAGTCACTAAATCCTTGAAGTGCGCCCCGCCGGGATTAAGCGAGAATTTTTCCTTCTCCGCTTTTAACACCTCCGCCACCGGCATCCCTTCCTCCTGCACCTTCTGGCGCGTGCGCTTCACTGCGGCTGCGTACTTTGCCTCAAAACGTTCGGTGAACCCGCGCATGCTCAGCCCATAATATACCGGTGCCGGTCGGTCGCCGCGCACTGTGGCTAGTTCCAGTGCCCGCCGTGCTTGCGCACGGTATTGCGCGAATTGCCCGGCGGTCATTTGCAGCATGTCCGAGCTGTTCTTGAAGCCGTCCTCCGACGAGGTTTCCGGCGGCAGATCGCGTGAAAAGTCATGCGGCAATCCGAGCAGATCTTGCATCGCGTATTTGTATTCGTACCGCGTCATCCGGCGGAACGTGGTGTGACCGCCCTCCGCTCGTCGCGCCTCTGAGGCCGCGCGGATTTCCCCGGCCAGCCAATCAACCACCTTCACGCGATCGGCATCGGCCAACTTCACATCCGAATCGGGCGGCGGCATCTCGCCATTGGTCAACACGCCCTGCACCTCCAGCCACCAGCTCACATCCTTGCCCTTCAGCAAATCCGGATCCAAGGCATCCACCCGAAACTTCGCTTTCTGCTTATCCGGCCCGTGACACTCCAAGCAAGACGCCTTTAACACCGGCCAAATCGCCTTGCGGAAAACATCCAGGTTCGCCTTGGGCGCTTCGGTCGCCGTCAATGGGCTCGAGCCGAATAATAACATCGCCAAGACCCCGAGAACGCAAAGGGGGAAACCGACACGCCAAGCGCAGCGTTGTAGTGAACTCATCATCGTGACTGCTTGCCCGCCAATAGCAATTTACTACGGACGGATTCGTGCAGAGGATGACTTGGACGTCCCCGAAGGCAAGTGCCTTCAGTTCACTGGAGAAATTGTCACCGAAATCGGCTTACATGCGGTTCAGCGTGCCCGTGCATCCGGCAAAGGAGTCGGTCTCGACGCCGAGCCGCTGGAGAACGCTGACGAACAGGTGACCCAACGGCTGATCTTCCTCCTTGGCCGTGCCGCGCCAACCCGCGTCGCTAATGACGCCGGCACCGGGCAGACTGCCGTCTTTAAGCAGACTGACGTACTGGAGGTAGCGGCCGTTATTGAAGCCGAGGTTTTTGCCGCCCGCGGAGACGATGGGATAATTCCGCGAGAGGTGAAAACTGCTGGAGGCCGAGCCGTGCATGGCGAAGGTGTTGTCGAGCATGTTGCCTTTGCCGGTCGGTTCGGGCGTATCCTTGAGCTTCTTCACGAAGCGCCCGAATTCTTCCATCTGATAGCGGTTATAGGTACCGAGGTTTTGCCAACCGTTCGTTTTCTTCACGGCATGCGTCAGGCCATGCGCGCCGCCCAGATCGACGGCCTTGGAAAGCAGATCGTGCGGGCCACCGCCGTTTTCCCGGCCAAGCTGGAACGTCGCCACACGGGTGGAGTCGCTCAGAAAAGCGAGGTAGATCAGGTCGTACATAGTCTGGAAATACTGCTTGGCCTCGGCGGGGCCGGCTTCCAGATGCAGATTCGCCGAATCGATGTCCGGCAACGGCGTGTCCAACCAGTGCCGGGCTTTGGTGAGTCGAACCTCGGTGTCGCGGACGGAGTCCAGATATTGCTGGAGTGTTTCCTGATCGCGCTTGGAGAGTTTGCGTCCGAGCGAGCGGGTGTCTTCGATCAGCAAATCCAGAGCGCTCTTGCTCCGGGCCAATCGGCCGGCGGCTTCCTTGCCATCGGCGACAAACAGCAGGTCGAAGACTTGCTTGGGCTTGTTCATCGCCGGGATGGCGCGGCCTTCCCGGTTAAAGGACTGCGTCTGCGCACCGCGCGGACCGCCGATACCGCCGTTGGTGGACATCACCAGAGAAGCGTGCCGGGTGGCGTCGCCGATGTGCTCGGCGTAGAGCTGATCCAGCGAGATGGAATTCTTATAAGGACCGTGGCCCTTGGTGTCCGCGCCGGTCAGATACTGGTCGGCATTGGAGTGACCGTGCACGCGCCGGACGGCTGGGTGAGAGAGACCAGAATAGATGGTAATGTCCTTGCGCAGCGGTTCGAGGACATCGAGCACCTTGGTGAGTTGGAAATCTTTTTCGCCACCGTGTGGGAACCAGCTCCAGTCTTTCCAGGCCGGATCTTTCCGAATGGGCACCCCGACGCCATCGGGATGATAGACGCTGACAAAACGCTTCGGCGTTGCATTGGCTTTCCGGCCATCTGCCGCAAAAGTCTCGAGCCAAGGCAAAGCCAGAGCGATGCCAGTTCCGCGCAGAAAAGTTCTGCGTGTGAATGCGCTTGCGATGGATGTCCTCATCTCATGAATAGTATAC
Organism: Limisphaerales bacterium; assembly: GCA_014382585.1. Classification (NCBI taxonomy): domain Bacteria; kingdom Pseudomonadati; phylum Verrucomicrobiota; class Verrucomicrobiia; order Limisphaerales; species Limisphaerales bacterium. Next base: position 93,737 of record JACNJL010000050.1, read on the forward strand.
TGATATTGGCCCGTTATTTGGAGTTAAAAATGCGACTTTGAACAAGTAGATGCACCAGATCGCGAAGCCGATCGCCCTGCGTCCTGAACTGCGTCGTTAATTCCTCCACATCCGCGCGATCGGCAAACGTCAGGTGCCGACCCAACGCGTAGGCGGTCAGCTTATGCGTGATGGCGCGGGCGAACTGATCCTGTCGCTCGGCGAGCAGGTATTCCTTCAGGCCGTCCATGCCCGCCAAGGGTTGCTTGTTAAACAACTTCGAAGTGGCGTCCACCGGCTTGCCCTTGATCGTGGTGCGGAAGGATCCCATCGCGTCGTAGTGTTCAAACGCGATCCCCCACGGATCAATCCGTGCGTGGCAGGAATAACAGGCGGGATCATCGCGATGATCGGCGATGCGCTCCTTCAAGGTCATCTTGGCAATCTCCGGATCGGCGAGATCCACCTCGGGCACATTGGGCGGCGGCGGAGGCGGCGGATCGTGCAGCATGCGTTCCAGCATCCAGACGCCGCGCTTGAGGGGATGAGAATCCTTGCCGTCCGAGTTCATCGCCAACACTGCCGCGCCGGTCATCAATCCGCCGCGTTGGTGCCGGGCCTCGAGGGCTACCTTACGGAAATGCAGACCGTGCACATCGGGAATCCGATAATGCTGCGCCAGCTTGGCGTTGACCACCACGTAGTCCGAATGAATGAAATCCATGACACTGCCATTGGCCTGCAGCACATTTTCAAAAAAGGCAACCGGCTCGTCTGCCATGGCGTTCTTGAGCTGATCATCCCGGATATGGTCTACGCTGTTCAGGCCGTCCAGCCCGAGCCATTGGCTGACGAAATGCCGCGTGAACCGTTTGGCGCGCGGATCAGCCAACATGCGGTCCACCTGCACGGCCAACACCTTGGGCTCCCGCAATTTCCCTCGACGGGCCAGATCAAGCAACGACTCATCCGGAATGCTCGACCAGAGAAACACCGCCAACCGGCCTGCCAATTCAAATTCGTTGATCCCCGAGGGCGCCGCCTTGGGCGCCCCGGCATCGCGCTGGGCTAGGTAGAGAAATTCCGGATGCGCCAGCACCGTGGCCAACACTTCGACCATCGCGCCTTCGAACGACTCAAACTGCGGCCGGTATTCGTCGAATAATTTAACATACCGAGCCACTTCCGGTAGGGCGACCGATCGACGCCACGCACGCCCCATGAACCGCTCCAGCACCTCGCGCGCATACACCGCCTCGTCTCCGCGATTCCCGGTCTCGAAGAAAATCGCCGTGTGCGTCTTGGGCGGCCATTGCGCGTAAAACGGCGCGGTGATCTCGACGTGATCAAACTGAACGTGCAGCCCGTTCACCAGAGTCACATTCCGAATGTGCAGAAACTCATCACGCCGCGGGAATGTGGTTTCCAGTTTGCGAAATGGATTGCGCTGAATATCGGCCAGTTGAATGTCGAAATGAACGAACTCCGGTTTGCCTGCCGGCGCCTTGACGAGCACATCCCGCTCGCTGATCACGTTTGAGAAATTCGCATTGTTGCTCGTGTGCGCGCTGAACCCCAACTGCAAACTGGCGTCTCCCTTCAGTTCCTCGGTGGATCGCGCCGCCCGAATGCTGATCCGCATCGTGCCCGCGTCTGGTAGAAACCGATCCAACCCGACCTTCCATTCGTTATTGCGCGGCAACTCCATGTAGACCTTGGAAGAGGGCTGAACCTGCACAGCCGCCGTATCGTCCAGCGGCCGATACATCCCGCCGGAAAAAGGAACGCCCACACCCGTCTCCCGGTTCAGCAGATGGGCGCGCTTGCGGTGATTGGCGTATTTCTCATCGTCTCGACGAAAGACCTTGGCCTTCTGGGACTTGGCGGTTTGCTCGAATAACTTCTCCAACGGCAACACATACTTCACCGTCTTGGGCCGTTCACCGGTCACGATCGCCCGTCGCAATGCTTTCAGGCCAATCTCGCGATAGGTTTGAAACTGCATGGAAGACATCTGCAACAGCTCCGAGCTGTTTTTGAATCCATCCTCCGAGGCCGTCTCCGGCGGCAACCGATCCACCAGCGAATGGTCCAGCCCTAGCAAATCGCGCAGTGCGTAGTCGTATTCGTAGCGAGTGAGGCGACGGAACGACGAACGCCCCTGTGCGCTGCGGGCCACGCGCGAGGCCTGCTGGATCTCGCGGGAAAGCCAATCGATCACCACCGCCCGGTCGGCATCCTGTAAGTGCACCTCGGCATCCTCCGGCGGCATCTCGCCATTGCCGATCACGCCGAACACCTCCAACCACCAGCTCACGTCCTCTCCTTTCAGCAAGTCGGGGTCCAGCGTGTCCACGCGAAATTTCCCCTTCTGCTTGTCCGGCCCGTGGCAACTCACACACGCCCGTTTCAGCACCGGCTCAACCGTCTTGCGAAACCCATCCAAATCCGCCTTCGGCGTCGCCGCCCAAGCCAGTCCGCCCAACATCCCCCAAGCCACTGCTGTCCCAATGAATCTCATAACTGTTCGCGCTGATCAGACCCGCCAATGCCCAAATCCATTCGAAGCTATTTCAATTCCTTCACGCGAATGTTGCGGTATTCCATCTGGCCGCGATCGCCTTCGAGGCCAATGGGGCCAGTAGCGGGCACTTTAAATTCGGCGTTGAGCACTTCGCCATTGCAAGTGCAGTGGGCGACGCCGTCCTTAACCACGGCCACAATTTCGTTCCAGTCCTGCGGCTTGTATTTTTTTAGCTCCTTCCACGGCCCGGCGAGAATGTAGTCGCGGCACTGCAGTTGCGGTCGCCGAATGAACACGCCGCTGTCGGCATTGGGCGTGGCGCGGAACTGGAGTTTCAAAATAAAATTCTTGGGAAACTCGCGCGTGGTCCAGAGCTGCTGAATGCGTCGACCCTCGGGCGGTGTGGTCACCACAAGGCGACCGTTGATCGCGCGGTAACGACCGTCGCTGCTGGCCTTTTTGCCGTCAAAGATGGCGGTCTTTTCCTGCGTGCGCTGATTCCGGAATCCCCAGCCGGTGAGATCTTTGCCGTTGAAAATGCGAACGAAACCGGCTTCCGCTTCAAACGCCGGGCTGAGCGTCTCCACAAACCCATGCGTCGCCAGCAACGGTTGCAGGGCGGCGGCCCATTTGTCGTAGCCGGTCTGGTTCGGGTGCAACAAATCGGGAAACTCCGCCTTCTTGGCGTCGCCCTTCGCATCAGCAAAAAGCATCCACGTGTCGAGTACGGTAACTTGCGGATCGCCTTTCACGGCGGCGAAGTACAGCTGATTGATCTTCTTGATCTGATCAGCCGGACGCTTTTTGGAAGCCGAACTGGGGAACGTGTTGCAGAGAATAATCGGCATCGTAGCATTGTGTTTCTTGAGCGCGGCAATGATGAGCTTGAGGTTGGCGGCAATGACCTCCGGTGCGGCACCTTCCTCGAGATCGTTGGTACCGATCAGGATCACCACGCCCTTGGGATTGAGCGACAGCACATCCTCCTTCAATCGGATGAGCACGCCGCGTGTGGTGTCCCCGCTGATACCGCGATTGGCCACCGGCACGTTTTTGAAATGCCCGCGAAATTGATCGCCCCACCCTTGCGTGATGGAGTCGCCCAGAAACACCAACGCCCCCTGATCCGTCTTCACGCGCTCCGCCCAGCCGCTGCGTTTGCGTTCCCACAATTTCTGGAACCACTCATAACGGCGGATCGGCCCTTCACCCGGCAACCCCTTATCCGTGGCCGGAATGGCAAACTTCGAGGCGCCCACCACATCGAGGGCAAAGACGAGCGATAACAGTAGAAACAAGCGATGCGTTTTCATGCGTCGCAAAGCGTCAGGGATGGATCCGCTCAAGGCAAGCGAGGACTGTGCCGAACCATTGACCGCACTCCGGCGCTATTTCTGCAGGAAAATCTCGCTGGTGGCGATGAGGTGGACGAGGTCGCGGAGGCGGTTGCCGTTTTGGGCGAGAGCGGTGGTGAGGCGGTTGATTTCGCCGCGGTCAATCGGTTCCAACCGACGGCCGGTGGCGTAGGTGAGCATTTTCTCAGTGAGACACCGGGCGAAATCCGGCTCGCGTTTGAGGAGCATTTGCTTGAAGGCGACGATGTCGGCGAGTTCATCCCCATTGGGGAGCATGGTGGCAGGATCAATCTGCGGCCGTCCGTCGGTGCGGTAGTGCGTGCGCCATCGGCCAACGGGGTCGAAGTTTTCAAAGGCGAACCCCATGGGATCAATCTTGCGATGGCAACTAGCGCAGGCTTCGTGGTTACGATGGCGTTCGAGTTGTTCGCGGATGGTCTTGGCTCCGCGTAGATCGGGCGAGAGCGGTTCCACATCGGGCGGCGGCGGCGCGGGCGGCGTGCCGAGGATGTTTTCCAGCAGCCACACACCGCGCACGATGGGTGAGGTGTCGACGCCATTGGCGGTGGCGGTCATCACCGCGGGCATGGTGAGGATTCCGCCGCGGCGCGGATCGCCGGTGGGAACGCGAATCATGCGTTCGCCTGGCACGTCGTCGCGACCGTACATCCAGCGGGCGATATGGGCGTTAAGGAAAGTGTGATCGGAATGGATGAAGGTGGTAATGCGTTCGTTACGCGCAAGCACGTCCGCAAAAAACGCCGTGGCCTGCTTGGAAAGCATCGGCTCCATTCTGCGGTCGTGATAAAAACGAAACGGACCGCCCTTCTCCGGCGGCATCTTGCCGAGCTTATCAAGCCGCAACCACGTAGCCGTGAAATTCTGTTCGAACGCCTCGGCGCGTGGATCCTTGAGCATCCGCTCCACTTGCGCGCGCATGACGGCCGGTTCGCGCAGCTTGTTTTCTGCCGCGAGTCGGAAGAGCGTCTCGTCGGGCATGGACGACCACAGGAAATAACTGAGGCGCGAGGCCAGCACGTGGGTGTCGAGGTCGCCGGTATTTTCGCGCAGATACAAAAAGCGCGGCGAACACAACAGCGCGGTGTAACCAGCCTGTAGCGCGCGAATGGCGCGGGCTTCATCGGGGTTGCCGACAATTTGCTGCGGCGCGGTTTGCGTCACCGACAAAGGCGAACTCGCAATGCCCGGCCCACTCCACGCCAAGCGCAAGCTATTGGGCTGGCCATAGGCAAAATACTCCAGCCGAATGACGTGCGTGCCCTTGGCCAATTGCACCTTACCACGCTTGCTGGAGGCGCCGTGCAGGCCGTCGTGCTCGATGACTTTTTGGCGACCGATCAGAAGCCGCGAACCGTCGTCCGACGCCAGCTCAAACGCATACTCACCAGCCACCGGCGTTTCCAGGCGGCCCTCAAACACCATGCCGTAATGCTCAGGCTTGCGCGCGGGGCGAAGATCGATCAACCCACCGGCCAACGCGCCCTCGGCCGCCGGCTTCAGCTCGTCGAACTTCGGTAACCGGGTCCATTTGCCATGATACACGCGGTATTTCAAATCCTTGATCGCACCCAGCGCCTTGTTTTGCCCCGCCTTGGGATCCGCCATCATGCCGCGCACGAGCTGCACGTACGGCGCCACCTCCGCGTCCGTCACCGACCGGCGCCACGCCCGCGTGGCGAAGGTTTGCAACAGCTGTTCGACATCTGCCTCGCCCACCGGCCCCGTGCCGTACAACGCCGTGTGACTGCGCGGCGGCCATTGATCGATCAGCGGCTCGAGCTTTAGACTGTAAATGCGAACATGCGGCCCGGCATAGCCCGCCTTGAGCAGCACGCGCGCCATCTCCACCGGCCAGGCGTCGTACACTTCCTTCGGCACCGCCTTGCGATCGGGGCGCGGCTTGAATTGCGCCGGATAATATTGTTCCACCAACCGCTCGGCGCGAAAGTTGCGGTCGTACGGACCGTTCTCCCAGCCGACCCACGGCGTCCAGGTGTCATCAATCCACACCTCGGCACTGAACGTCCGTCGCTTGCCGTCACCAGGCAATTGCCACACCTGCACGGCATGCGATGTCGGACCGCCGATACCGCCATTGCGCACATCGGCCAGGTGCAGGCCGATCTCAAACGGCTTACTCTGGTCGGTCTTGGCCAGTTCATCCCACGGATGTTTTTGGTTGTGGCCAGACACCTCCACCGTCACGCGATAACGCGCCGCGGTGCTCACGCCGCCGCCCAGTTCGCGGGGCATCAGCCGACCATCGGAGCCTTCATAATAACGCTGCGTGAGCAGGTCGGATTCCTTGTCAAACTCCTCGCGCGCGACGGTCTCGATCGTGCGCTGGCCCAGTTTGCGACCCTGCACAAACGGTGCGGGGAATACGCGCGGCGTGGTGTCCGGCTTAGGGCCCGTGTGCGTGGCGGCCGCCAGCGTTTCTTCCGCGGCACCCAGCGTGAGCTTCAGCAGAAAATCAGACATCACCAACCGGTCGCCGATGTTGGCAAAGCCCTCGTCCAGTTCGTCCTCAGGAAACAACCGCACCGGATCGTTGCCCTTACGTTCCACCCGCCCGTTGCCGTTATTGTCCACCAACCCGCTCACCGCTCCGGGCCGGTACGCTGCGCCCTTCAGATAAAGCAGATCACGCAGGGTATTGCGCAGTTCGAGACGGTTCAGGCGGCGAATGACCGTTTGGCCGCCGGTGCTTTTGCGCTGGGCATACGCCAACTCCAGCCGCGCACTGAGGGCATCGATAAACTTGGCAGTATCCGCGCGCTCCGGTTGCGCAGCTTTCTTGGGCGGCATCTCGCCGAGGTTCAGTTGATCCAGCGCATCCTGCCAAATCTCCAGCGTACGGCGGTCACTAAGGTCTGTGTCGAGCGTATCGAAGCGGATTTCATTCTTCTGCTTATCCGGCCCGTGGCACTCAAGACAGTGCGTGCGCAAAAACGGCTTGAGCGCCTTGAGGGCGTCATCGGCGCGAGCGGAGCCCAGCGGGATTATAAGGCAGGCCAGCCCTGCGAAGGCAACAAGACGCTGGCGGACTCGCAGGCTCGTCCCTCCAAGCCAAGCGCGGCCGACCTCAATGAAAAATGGAGGGACGAGCCTGCGAGTCCGAAAACGAACGTTCCGCGTCATGACTGCCGCTCGAAGCCGGTCAGGGTGCCGGTGCTGGTGCCAAAGCGGTCGGCTTCCACACCGAAGTTTTGCAGCATGGACAGCAACAGGTTCGCCGCCGGCACGCGCCGGGGGTCCTCTTCCGGATAGATCTTCGACTCACCATGCCGGAAGCCGCCGCCAGCAAGCAGCAGTGGCAGGTTGCGCGTGGAGTGCGTGCCCGTAGCCATGCCGCAGCCGAAAAAGACCATCGTGTGATCCAGCAACGTGCCCCCGTTGATCGGATCCTCCTGCGCCTTGAGTAGGTCGAGTAGGTGCGCCATCTGCGCAGTCATGTTCGCCTCGATCTTCATCAGCGCGGCCGTGTGGCTGTCGCGATTACCGTGATGCGAAAAGCCGTGGTACCCTCCGTTCAATCCAAAATCGCCATTCACAAAACCGGACGACAAAGTAATCGCGCGCGTAGAGTCGGTTTGGATCGCCAACGCGATCAGCTCCACCATCGCCTTCAAGTCCGCCTCCGTGCCCTTGCCTTGCGGCGGCTCGGGATGGTCGGTCTTCGGCTTTGGCCGGTCCACCCACGGTTCCTGTTGCACGATCTTCTTTTCCAGCGACCGCACCGACTCGAGGTATTCCTCAAACTTGTGCTGATCCTGTTTGCCGAGCTGGCCCTTCACGCCCTTCGCCTGCTCTAGCACCACATCGAGAATACTGCCGTGCAGCTTGAATTGCTGCCGTTGCTTGGCCTTGTCCGCGGCCGCTTCTTCGAGGAATAAGGCGCGATAGGTTTGCCGTAAATCAATCGCGGGCACCTGCACGCCCGTGCGCGTGAAGCTCGTGAGATTTCCTTCATTCACCCGGACCGTCAGCGAAGGAAACCGCGTGGCCGCGCCGACATGCTCGGCCATCTTCTGGTCGAGGCTGATGTTCCCCTCCGGAAAGCCCGCCGCCAAGTGCGGCCGCACGCCACTGAGCAACACCGGCACGCCCTGATGCCCGCCCGTGTTGCCGTGGTCCAGATTGGAGAAAACCGTGAAATCCTTGCGATGGCGTTCCAGAGGCTTGAGCGTCGGCGTTAGCGCATAGTCTGCCCCTGCCGTGCTCGGGAAAAATCCTTTCCGATAAATGCCGTAATTGTTCGACAAACAAACAAACCGCTTCACCGGCCCCTTGGCCCGGGCGGCCTTCTGCGCCGCGCGCACTTCTGGCAACGATTCCAGCAAGGGCAACGCCATCGCCACTCCCGCGCCTTTCAGAAATTGCCGCCGGTTCGGACTGAAATTCTCCATGTCCAAAAGTGTGATGGAACATCCGGAGTAAATCAAGCCTCCACGTTCATTTTTGCCGACCCAGAAACGCCTCACGTTTTTCGGCCCATTTCACGTGGCGATCGAAGATGATGCCGTACTGTTTGTAGCTGTGATACGGCACGCTCTCCTTCTTCCACGCGGCCACGGCGGCATCGTAGGTTTTGCGCATCTCGGCGAGGGCTTCCCGGGCGTCACTATCGCGAAGTACATTGTTCAGCTCCAAGCGATCCTTAGCGAGATGATAGAGTTCATCGGCCGCCTCCAGTTCGCCCTCAGCGTAGGGCCAATAAATGTATTTCCAATCCTTGGTCACCACCGAGTAGCTGTGCACCGCCTTCGGGCCCCACACATTGATCAACGGCAATGACTGATGCGTCTCGGCTTTCGGATCGTTGTAGAGCTTCAGCAAACTGCGGCCGTCCATGTTTTGCGGCACGGGCAGGCCCGCCAGTTCGAGGAGTGTCGGCGCAAAATCCACGTTGCCCGTGAGCGAGGCGCAGCGCAAACGTTTGCCACTGTTGGAATGGCGCGGATCAAACATCAACAACGGCACACGCGAGGCTTCCTCGTACGGCAACACCTTGGAGCCGTACCCGTGCGAACCGCACAGGAACCCGTTGTCCGAAGTGTAAATAATCACCGTGTTATCCGCCACTCCATGTTCGTTGAGCGCATCGCGGATCATGCCCACGGCCACGTCGATGGCGTAGATTTGCTGGTGATATTTCGCCATCACGCCATCGTAATTCTTGTCGTAATCCCAACTACCAAACCGTTCGTACTGCCGGCCCATGGTGCTTTGCTTGGAAAAATGGTTACCCGCAGCCCGACCGTAATTGGCCGGCTTGGGAAATTTCTTGCCGGCGTACACATGATCGAACTTCGGATCCGGATCAACCGGCCGATGGGGCGCTTTGAAGCTGATCGACAAACAAAACGGCGCCTGACCTTGCTTGGCGTCTTTCGCCATATCGCGAATGAAATCCTGCGCAAAGGCACCGTAGGACAAGGTCGCGTGCGGCCATTTTTTCGCGTACGCCTTCATCGAAGCATTTTTCGACGTCACAAAACTCGTCTGGCCCGGACCGCCACCCCAGCGATCGAAGTCCGACGCAGGCAGCCACTTGTCCTTACCGCCCGGCTGTTTGCTCACCTCGAACCCAAACTTGCCCGCAAACGCCGTGCGATACCCAGCCTGCCGCACCAGCACCGGATAACTCCGCCGCCAATGCCCTTCCAACATCGTGCCATGCTCAAAGTTGCAGCCGGTTTTGTACTCGAACATCCCCGTCATCACGTTCGCCCGACTGGCCATGCAAATAGCAGTGGTATCGTAATGCGCGTCGAAGATCATCCCGTCCGCACCCAGCCGATCGAGATGCGGCGTCTGCACGCCCGGCGCACCGTAGCAGCCCATAGTACGTACGGCCTGATCGTCGGACAGCAGGAAAATAATGTTCGGTCGTTTGTCCTCGGCGGACACACTCAAGTGCAGCAGAAAAAGGAAACAGAATAAAAAGCGCATGTCCATTTGTGCGCCTGCGCGGGCCGCTACGTCAATCCTTCACCGGTAGCACCCACTCCAACCGCTTAAACACCGGGCGCGGGCCCTGCCAAGGTTCAGCGGCCACTTCCACCGGTTTCGCGCCGCGAAGCGTGGTCTTGGCCACGAGGCCAAGTTCATCCAGCTGCACCCAGTTCTTGAGCGGCTCGCCATCGGTCACATTCTTAAAATCCGTCAACGCCAGCGACAAGGTCTCAGCTTTGCCGCCTTTCAGTTTCATCTCGGCCACGTACGTCCGTTTTTTGCCTCGGTACTGCCGCCAGGTGTTTTCGTGCAGCACCACACCGAGGACATTTGGCTGCTCGCTTTGAATGGTCAGCGCCAGCTTCGCGCCTTGCGGCCCGCGCCATTTCGGGTCGGTCACCTTACGCGTCCAATGCTGCCACAGCGGACGATGATTGCCATTAATCGTGTACCAATCGCGAAAGCCGTTTTGAAAATCATCGATCACCCGCTCCGGCACGCCCATCGGCCGCACGCGCGTTTCCTTCAGCGCTTCGCTTTTCAACGCATGCAACTGCGAGCTGATGCACACCTCCGAAACATCCCCGTGATGCGGCAGACTGACCGGCTTGGGCAACGCATAATACACGTTGGCAAAGGCAAACAACGGCCGGGCCAACGTCTCCAATTCCAACCCCGCCTGCCAATGGCCGCCGAGGTTCAGCGCATCGGCGCTGCGCCAAAAACGCGAGCGCGGATCGGGATCCACCGAATAATAAATCTCCACGCGCTTCACCGGCAACCCCTTCGCCGGGTCGACATACAACACGGCCGTTTTGCCCAATCCCAATTCGCTCTTCGGCGTGTCCGGCAGTGTCACGCCGCCTTTCAAATGTTGATCCAACCACAGAATGCGCGCCACTTGTTCCTCGGGATTGAAGCGATGATTGAAATGCGGCGCGAACACAAACCGCTGCGGCACCTCCTTTGGCACCCGCGCGCCGGTCGCGTACGTGGCATCCATCTGCCCGTGGAAATCATTGCTCGCCCCCAAGTGCAGCAGCGGCGCCTTAATGCGCGGCGCGTAAAACTGATAGCCCATCGTGCGCCGGAACAATTCACGATCACCCGTGACCCGCCGAATCTGTGGCGGCACATGATAGTACGGATCGAGCCGGAATCCCGTGCCGCCTACCGAGGGCGACGCCACCTTCACGCGCGCATCCGTGCCCGCCACGTACATCGTGAGATTGCCGCCCATCGAATGCCCGCGAATGCCCAGCCGTTTGCCGTCCACCTCCGGTTGCTGCTCCAGAAACGTCAGCCCGCGCCGGCAGCCGATCGTGAGTAAAAACCAGTTACAATTCCGCGGCGATTCCTGCGCATCCAAAAAACGTTTACCCGGCAATACATTAAAATATCCCGGCACATTATTCTGCGTTGGATCCACCGCGCCCCAGTCCGTGTTCGCCTCACCCGGCTTCGCCCCTTCCATCGCCCGCCCGCCCCAGTTCACCGACAACGCCGCGTAGCCGCGCCCCGCATGATACTTCACCAAATGCAAATTCGCCCGCTGCCCGCCACCGTGCATGTGCAACACGCCCGGCAAATTCTTACCGCCTTTAGGCGCTGCATAAAACGCCGCCATCCAAGCCGGCTTCCCCTTGAACGACCCGATAAAATAACGCACCACCCGCACCACCACGCCATCCTCTTCCCATTCCCGCACCACCTCCGTGCGCAACGGCTCCTTCCGCGGATCATAATCCGCCCAAAGCGCCGCCACAGTCTGCGGCACTTGTTTGAGCGGCGGCAACGAATCCGCCGCGCGAATCGTCACTCCCAAAATGAAAATCAAAAAAAGAAAAATGCGCATCAACGAAATCTAGTCGCCAATCCGCTCCACGCCAAACAAATCCAGCTTGTCATCCGTGGATAATATAGGCGCACCCCGAGACAACGCTTCCGCCGCCAGATAGCGGTCAAATGGATCACGATGATGCCAAGGCAAAGCCGCCGCCCGCTGCATCACCGCCCAGCTCATCGGCTGCACGTCAAAGCCCTGCGACCGCAACAGCTCCGGCAAGTCCGGATCATCCGCGTGTTCAAACTTCAATTTGCCCAAGCTCGCCTTGATCGAGATCTCCCACAAGCTCGCCATCGACACCACCGATCGCCGCGACGCATCCTCAATCAACCGCGCCGCCCGCCGCGGCAAACTCCGATGCCCCTGCACAAAAAACAGCAGCACATTCGTATCCACCACCTGCTCGGTCACCGACTGCCCTTGCGTTTGGTTTTGTAGCTCCCCTTCGGTTCAGCCGCCTGCAAAACCACCGGCTCATCACCGAAGAAATCCTCAAAGCCCATGGCATCCGCGTCAAAATCTCGAGCCATCCGAAATGAAGTCGATTTCAGGCAACCCCGCTTGGGCGCCCGGCCCACGGGCGGATGCAGCTCCGCCACCACTTTCCCGTGCCGCGTCAATGCCACCCCTTCGCCGGTCGCCTCCATTCCCGCCACCAGCGCCGACAGCGTCGTCTTCGCCTCATACAGCCCAACCTCTTTCATGCAAACAAACTAGACCAGTCTAGTCTGTTTTGCAACCGGATATTCATAATTTCCCCGAACGAACGCGCTCTCGTACCACCCGCACCAATTCGGCCGCGTATTCTTCAATCGAAAACTCCACCGCAATTCCCGCCGTTCGCGATTCCACCCACTTGCGCGTTATGCGCGGCGGATCTCGGTATGGCATCTATCCCGCCAGCCTATTGTCATCTCATCGCCGAAATTCGGGCCTCATAAACGAGTTAACAATTTTGGTTTTCGGTGGGTGCTGGCAAGTGAGTGAAGCGGGTGGATTACCACCATTTTACTGCCGTTGCTCGCCTTCAAATTCACCGGACACATACCGATGCAGCACACTGGAAATCAGCGTCTGATACGGCATCCCAAAACGGTTGGCGCGGCGCTGGAGTGACGCCAAGTCGCGCGCGGAAATGCGAATGTTAATCCGCTTATCCTTGTTCAAGGTGTTGCGCGCCGCCTCCTGAAGTTTGCGCTGCTCGCGAGCATTGGGCGCAATGCTTTCGAGCAGGCCATCCTTCTCCAATTGCAGCAGTTCCTTCTCGTAATTATCCAGTTTCTTCATCTTGATCTTTCAGCAGGCGGCGTGTGGCAACCCGGCTGGGAATGATCGTTTTCAGAAATGTCTTTCCCGCCGATTCCACGCAAGGCACCAAGTAAATGTAGTTATCAATCCGGACGAATAAAATTTTTTGGCCCGGATATTTCCGCTGGTTCGGATGCTTGGCTACCTCCAACACATCCCCTTGGTCGATGTGGAAAACCACTTCCTGAAACCCCACCCCACGCTCACGGCGCAGCTTGGCATCCTTTTCATCCGACCAATCGAACACCCAGATAATTTACCCCACGTGTGCCGAATGTCAACACGTGCGTGTGCTTTTTGTCATCACAACCGCTTCGGGTTGAACGGGGTCGTCGGCACTTTGCCGCTGGCTTTGGGCTCGAGAAGTTTGCGGAGGCGTTTCATGACGGCCTTGGCTTCGGCGTCGGGTTTCAGGGCGAGGTTGTTGAATTCCATCGGGTCGGCGGCGTGGTCGTAGAGTTCCAAACCGGCCTTGCCTTCGGCCCAGTCGCTATAACGCCAGCGGTCAGTGCGGATGCTGCGGCCCATCACGGGCTTGGCCAATCGCTTGTCTGCCGGGCGCAGCACCTGCGTGATGGCCGTGCCGTTCCATTCGGCGAGGGGATTTTCTAGCAATGGCTTGAGACTGCGGCCTTCCAATCCTTTTGGATTTTTCAATCCGGCGAGATCAGTCAGCGTCGGGTAAATGTCCACGAACTCCACGATGCGTGTGCTGGCGGTGCCGTTGCCTTTCATGCCGGGAGCACGGATGATGAGCGGTGAGCGGGCGGATTGTTCGAAGAGCGTGCGCTTTTGCCAAATGCCGTTGTGCTCGCCGAGGTGATACCCGTGGTCACTCCACAGGACGACGATGGTGTTGTCGGCCAGTTCCAATTGATCCAGCGCGGCCATCAGCCGGCCGACTTGCGCGTCCACAAACGAAATGGTTGCGTAGTACGCCTGCAGCGCCTTGCGTAGCGTCAGCTCGTCCAAGTTGTAATGCGGCACAGGACAGTTGTGCGCGAAGGCGGCCGTGGGAATGTCATCGCGATCGCCCTTGGGCGCGTACGGCAGGCGCATGTCCTTGAGCGGGTACATCTCGAAATATTTCTTCGGCGCCACATACGGTGTGTGCGGACGGAAGAAACCGACCCCCAGAAAAAACGGCTCCTTCTTTTTAGCCGCCATCAACTTGATAGCTTCAGTGGTGATCATGCCGTCGGTCTGTTCCTCATCCGTGCCCTCCGCGGCGAGCCAACTG
>JACNJL010000051.1 GCA_014382585.1 Limisphaerales bacterium
AAATGGTACGCCCTGAGGGAATCGAACCCCCAACCTCCTGATCCGTAATCAGGTGCTCTATCCAATTGAGCTAAGGGCGCAGCCGAGAAATAGATTTACCCGCAATGGTTAGTCTCGGCAAGGCAATTTTTTATTGGGCAGATTGTTTGCTCAGAAACTTTCGTTGCTCAAGCCAGAACAGTAAGGCACTCGTCCACGGATGCAGCTTGCCCCCGGCGCGGCCGCCGCCCAGCCCCAACCCGTGCCGGCCGGCTTCATAGACGTGCAAATCTACTCGCACTTTTTTTTGCCTCAAGGCGCTGGCAAAGAGCAGGCTGTTTTCCACCGGCACGGCGGTGTCTTCCCACGTGTGCCAAATGAAACACGGAGGGGAATTGGGTTTCACCTGAAGCTCATTCGAAAGTAATTTTGCCAATTCCGGCGCGGGGGTTGCACCCAATAAATTCCGCTTGGAACCCTTGTGTGTAAACTTCCCCATGCTGATGACCGGATAACATAAAATCGCCGCATCGGGCCGCGAGCTGACGCGGTCGATGGGATCCTTTGCCTTCGCATCGCCCGCATCAAAATGCGCAACAATGGTGGATGCCAAATGCCCGCCGGCCGAGGAGCCCATCACGCCGATGCGTTGCGGGTCAATTTCCCATTCCTTTGCGTGATGCCGCACCGTGCGCATCGCCCGCGACACATCCTGCAACATCACCGGATGCCGATACCCCGCCGAGCCGAGGCGATATTTTAAAACAAAACAATGAATGCCTTTCGCCGCCAAGAAATCCGCATAGCCTTTGCCCTCGTGCGGTGCGAGCCCGCCGTAGCCACCGCCGGGGCAAATTACCATGGCCGCGCCCGTGGGCTTGGCCGCCCAATATGGCGTCAACGTCGGAATATCGCGTGGCGTGGCGTCCTTTTGTCCGGGCGCTTTGCCGGACCATAATGGGAATTCTTTTTGCGGGAGGTCTGCTGCGAAAACAGTTGCTACCAAAAAAACGGGGAACAATCGAATGAGTTGCATACCCAAATGCTACCACGCCTCGCGCAGAAAGCGCAGGAAATTTCCGTGCATCACACCCGCAATATCGTCCTGTGAATAGCCGCGCGCGGATAGCAACTCCGGCAAGCGCTGTAGATCGGCAATGGTATCGAGATCGCCAGGGCTTTGTTCGCGGCCAAAGCCGCCATCAAGATCCGTGCCAATGCCGATGTGCCGGGCGTTGCCCGCGAGTTGGCAAATGTGATCCAAATGGTCGATCATATGTTCCAGCTTCACGCCGGAAGATTCAGGGGTAGTTGTGCCCCGTTGCCAACCCGGTACCATCATCCATGCGTCCAGCGCACCGCCAATCACGGCATCACGCTCGACGAGTCGCAAGATTTGTTCGTCAGAAAACTGGCGATCATTTGGCACTAAGGCCCGGCAGTTATTATGACTCGCCCACACGGATCCGCCAAAGGCATCCAACGCTTCGGCAAAACTGTCGTCACACAAATGAGTAGCATCAAGGATGAGCTTGAACTGCTCCATTTCTGCGAGCAATTCCCGCCCACGCGGCCCCAACCCGCCAGTGGAGGCCGTGCCCTGCGCGTACGTGCCCGGCCCATAATGCGACAGCCCCAGCGCGCGCAAACCCTGTGCATGAGATCTTTCCAGCCACGCGGGTGTGATGATGGAATCGGCACCTTCCAGTGAAAGAATGTAACCAATGGGCGCGTCATTCGGCGGATTGTTTTCCCATAAATCCACATGACGATCGAGACTGGTTCTATCGGCGATTTGCACCATCTCCCCCTGCACCTCCATTGCGCGATACCACGCGAGCTGGCCTTGAGTTTGCGCCCACGCCTGTTCCGGTGAATGCCAACCGGAAAGCCGGTTGCCCTGCTTTACATATCGAGCAATTTGAGTAGCCACACACAAGCCCACGGAGCCACGGCGCATTTCGGGGAGCGACACCGTTCCCCGGCCGCGATCTTTTAAATCGCTCATGCCAGTCTCGCGTTCGCGCAAGATGGAAACTGGCTGTGTGAGATCGCGGTTCCATTCCATCGCATTCATCGAAAGATCGAGATGAGCATCCAGAATCAACATCGGCGGAGGGTACTGTCGCCAAGAGACAAAGTCATTGACTTTCTCCCTCGCTTCACTGGAAATAAAAGCGCTACTGGTTTGATTATGAAACAAATTTTACATCCACTAACCAAAACTCTCGCCCTCCCAGTACTGGCACTCCCGTTGATATTTTCAACCGGGTGTTCCGAAGATGAAATAACCGACTCCGTCCCGGATCCTGTAGAAGAACCCGGCCCCGCAGATTCTGATTTGCCTGAACCCGCGCCGAAAAAGAAATAACCGTCGGCCGACTGGCGAAAAATCACACCCCCAATCGCCGACGCCGCGCGGAAACTTCCCAGCGTGCCGTCGCCGACCCGTCAGACACCACCCACACCTCATCATGCAATGCCACAGTGGGGCAAATATGTTCCGGAATGGCATAAGCGCAATCGCCCACCGCCCAATCCTTGGCTGACGGTGTTTCCAGCACCAGATGTTCCTCGCTGTGCACACCGTGCGTGGCCTTCTCCAGGCCAATCACACATGCGCGAGGCAAAGGCTTGTCTGCGGCAACGGCTTTGTGCCCAAGATCAAAACAAAGGCGGTTCTCACCCGGCTTGCTGATGACCCGTGTAAGCAGCGCCGCCGCCGGCTCAAACGGCATATCCGCACATTCTCTGCTGTAGCCAGCATCCCATAGCACTGTGGTTCCCGGGCTACACTCACGATCATCGTGCCGCGCATGGATAGGAAATGTCGGCGACCCCCCCGCAATCAAATTTGGTACGGCCATCCCGGCCGCTTGCAGATCTTTCCTAAAGGCCAAAACCGGCACAAAGTCTGCCTCGCATTGGGCCTCACGTTGCTCAACATCCGGATTGTGATTGTGCCCATCGTATGCATGCAACCCCGCCAGCTCCAAGCCCGGGGCACTTTCAATTGCTTTGCATAATGCAAATGCCTCCGCGCCCGGCATAATTCCAGAACGATGCAGCCCACAATCCACATCTAAAAACACTTGCAACGGCTCCGGAGCATCAGCAAATAAAAGAGACAAAATCGCCACCACCCCCGCATCATCCACCACCGCGCCCCAGGTAACCCGCGGAAAACGACCCGCCAAAAAACGCAACCTCGCGGCATTGGGCCCCGTTGGTTGATGAGCCAGCAATACATCGCGCGCGCCGGAGCCGGCGGTCATTTCACATTCTGAGATGGTCGCGCACTTGAATTTTTCAATGCCCTGACTGATATGCATGCCGATAATCTCCGGCAATTTGTGTGTCTTCACATGTGGCCGCAGCCGATCCGGATCACCGACAATTCTCAGCATCTGTCCGAGATTGCGGAAAATGCGATCCGGATAAACCAACAATGAAGGCGAGGCAATCTCCGCCTCATTGCTCACTTGAAAAGGATTGGCCGCCATGATCATTTGATCTCAAAAATCGCTTCGATCTCCACCGCAATATTTCCTGGCAATGAGCCCATGCCCACTGCACTACGCGCCCCCACTCCCTTCTCCGGTCCGAACACCTCCGCCATCAATTCGCTGTAGCCATTGATTACCAGCGGATGTTCCAAAAAATCAGACGTGGCATTCACCATCCCAAATGATTTCACCAACTGCGCCACCCGATCCAATGACCCCAGCTTCACGCGTAACGACGCCAAAATTGCCAATCCGGTTTGCCGCGCCGCCACCTTCGCTGCCTCCGTATTTAATTCCGCCCCGACCTTGCCTGTGATGTAGCTTTCGTCATTTAACAACGGACCATGCCCCGACACATACGCGAAGTTGTCCGAGATGAAAACCGGTTGATACACCCCACCCGGCTTCGGAGCCGGCGGTAAGTCAAGATTCAACACTTCAATTCGATGTTCAGCACCCATGATGATTATTTTTGCAAACGGATTGGTACCGGTGGACGGACTCGAACCGTCACGGCCTTTAAAAGCCGGGGGATTTTAAGTC
>JACNJL010000052.1 GCA_014382585.1 Limisphaerales bacterium
GGTGGGGCCGCCTCTCCGAGGCGGCCTTGGCGCGCTCGGAGAGCACGCCCTACCTGGGCGCAACAAAAAGCCCCCGGCGAACCGGGGGCTTGGGTGAATTTTGTTTTCTAGCGCTCGCGGCGTTCGCCGTGGTGACGGCGGATGGCTTCGAGGGTGCGTTTCAGTTCATGGATCTCTCGGCGCAGGGCGTCGACTTCAGCGGCGAGGTTGCGGCTGCTGTCACGCTTGTCGCTGGTGGCCGGCTTGCGGTGATGATCCGGGCGGGCTTGCGGGGCGCGGTCTGATTGGGCGGCGCCCATCATTTTGCGGATGGCCTGGAATTTCTGGTGGGCTTCCTCACGGGAGAGCTTGCCGGCCTTGACGGCTGCCGCAATCTCGCGGCCCATCTTTTCGGCCTGCTCGCGGCTGATGCGCTTGGGTTGGTCGGCCTTGGCGTGAGCGGCTTGGCCCCACAGGGATTTCTTGATGTGCTCCAGTTTCTTGCCAGCTTCCTCCTTGGAGAGTTTGCCTGCTTTCACGGCCGCAATGATTTCCCGTTCAATCGCTTGATACTTGGCTTTGCGCGGGTCGCCGTGGGCGGCCTTTGCATGATCCGACTTGGCGCGGTCCCCGTGCGCTTGTGGTTTGCGCTTGAGGTAAGCCAGCTTTTTCATGGCTTCCTCCTTGGTAAGTTTGCCGGCTTTGACGGCCGCCCAAATATCGCGTTCCGCCGATCCAGCTTTGGAGCTTTGCGTTTTGCTGGGGCATTGTTTGCAGTCCTTGCTGTCGGATTTTTTCTTTTTGCATTCATCCGCCTGGGCGGTGAACAGGGAGCCGACCAGCACGAGGGCGGCGGTCATTCGGGTGAGGGATTTGATTTTCATTTTGCTGTGTAAATTGACGTTGCTGGGGTGAGTTTGCTCCGCTTTTTATTTTTTCGCAATGCAATACAGGAACTGGCGGCCGCGGAGAAAGAGTTGTTTGCCGGCCAGGGCGGGGGAGGCGTCGAGCCGGTCGTTGAGACGGTTGGTGGCGAGGGGCTCGAGTTTTTTACCGTGCTGGAGCACAAGGGTGGCTCCGTTGCGGGCGGTGAGATACACGCGGCCGCCGCCGGCCACGGGGGAGCTGTACACATTGGACAGACCGTTGAGGCGTTCGCGGTCGATATAGGTTTCGCCGGTGCGCGCATCGGTGCAGGTGAGCAGGGCTTGATTGGATTGGGTGTAGTGCAGCAGGCCGTTGTAGAGGAGGGGCGAGGGGATGTAGGGCGTGCCGCGTTGCTTGTTCCAAAGGACCTTGTCGGTGCCGGTGAGATCGCCACGAGCGGTGATGGGCAGGGCGAGTAGGGAAAAGCCCTGATAGCCGGTCATGCAATAGACGATGCCATTGGCCACCACGGGGCAGGGGATGGCGTTGTCGGTGAGGCCGCTGCATTGCCAGAGGATTTGGCCGTTGGCGAGGTTGTAGCTGACCACTTTGCCGGGCTCGACCAATCGGCCGCCGCGGCCTTTACCAGAGGCGGTGGTGATGATTTGCGTGCGGTCGCCGTGCTGCACCACGGCGGGTGTGGCCCAGCCGTTGCCGGTTTGGCGGTCCTCTTTCCAGAGCGTTTTGCCGTTGGCGGCGTTGAGTACTTCGATGGACGATTGCCGCACGTGATCGCGCACGATAACCAACCGGCCATCATGGATGACCGGCGAGCAGCCTTCGCCGAGGGAGGCGCCCATGGTGGCCTGACCGAGATCGCGTTCCCAAAGTTTTTTGCCGTCGAGATCAAAACAAAACAGGCCAGCGGAACTGAACCAGCAGTAGAGGCGTTCGCCATCGGTGGTGGGCGAGGCGGAGGCAAAGTTGTTGTCGCCATGGGCGCCCTCGTGCGGCACGCGGCGGGTGGCCACCTGCCGCCAGAGCGTTTTGCCGGTTTGGCGATCGAGACACAGCACGACGTATTCGTAGGTGGTGTTCGGATGGGTGATCCCGAAGATGCGTTTGGGCTGATCCTCGGGCTTGGGGCGGTTGGGATCCACTTGTTCGGTATTGACGGCGGTGAGAATGAACACCTTGTTGCCCCAAATGATCGGGGTCGCGCTGCCGTAGCCGGGGATGGGGATCTTCCACTGGATGTTCTTGTCCTCGCTCCACGTGACGGGGGGCTGCGCGGTGGTCGAGGCGCCGGTGGCGTCGGGCCCGCGCCAGTGATGCCAGTTGGCGGCCTTGGCCTTCTGGAAATCGGCCGCGGTGGAAGTGAGAGCGCTGCCCAACAAAGCGGCGCTGAGGAGAAGGGATGTTTTCATTTTAAAGGGTAAGCTCGCCGGTGCTGCTGGCGAACTTGTCGGTGTTGAGATTCATTTGGTTGAGCAGATGCACAAAGAGATTGCAGAGCGGTGTGTTGTTCTTGGCATCGTGTGCGAGATAACGGCCGTGTTTGAGGCCGCCGCCGGCGAGCAGGATGGGGTTGTTGCGCGGGTCATGCGAGCTGGCGTTGCCAAGATTGCTACCCAGTAAGGTGAGCGTGTTATCGAGCAAGGTGCCACCCGCTTCCCGCTTGGTTTTCATGGTCGTGAGGAATTCATCAAAACAACCCATGATGGCGCGTTCGATCTTAAGCAACTGTTCAATGCGCTTGGGATCCCGTCCGTGATGGGAGAGATTGTGGTGCTCGGATTCCACGCCATTGATCTGTGGCATGCCATGGTTGTGTTGAATCACAATGCTAATCACACGCGAGGAATCGGTCTGTACAATCAGTGGAACAAGATTGAGCAACAGCCGAATTCGGCCAATGAGATCGGTTTTGTCATGGATATCGAGCGGCGCTTGAGCCTTCACCTCCGGTTTGGGTCGGTCGATCCATGCTTGGGCTGCGGCAAGATCATTTTCTGCGGTACGGACGGAATCAAAATATTCCTGCAACCGTTCGCGATCAGCCGTCGGTGCGGTCTTTAGCAGCGTGCGAGTTTGATCAAGCAACTCGTCCAGCACGCTGCGGCCTTCGGCGAGTTTTTGTTTTTGCCGTGCGATCTCCTCTGGTTTACCGCGCAGGAACATTTTTGCAAACATGCGTGAGGGGCGCTGTTCGGCCGGGATCATGACCCCGCTACTGGTGTATGACTGGCTTTTTGCCGTATCGCTACTAAGTGACACGGACGGAAATCGTGTAACGTAGCCGAGTTTGCCAGCCGCGTATTGGTCAACTGAGATCGAGTTTTTGAAGCCGTCCATACCGGGGTTGGGCGCGGCGCTGAGCCAAGTCATCTCGCAAAGGTGTTCGCCACCTTGTGCCGGATGGGAAAGCCCGGAGAAGAGGGTGAAATCCTTCCGGTGGGCCTTGATGATGCTCAGATAATCGGTCAGCCCGTAGTCAGCTCCGGTTTTTTTGGGGAACAACGCCGGCGCGTGTAAGCCGAGCGTGTTACAGATAAACACCATCCGCTTCGGTGGTGCCTGCTCCTTGGCCCACGCCGGTTGCATTGATTCCAGCCACGGCAATGCCATCGCCACGCCGGTGTTTTGCAAAAAGGTGCGTCGGTTTAGTTTCATTTGTTCAAAAACAATCGGCTTTGCACGACGGCATGAAGTAACTCCCGTACAGGGTAGCCATCCATTTTAGTGTTGGCGAGAATGCGTTCTACTTCGGGACGATCAGCAAACTGCACCTCGGCTCCGGTGGCGTAGGTGATCAGTTGGGACACAAGATTTCGGGCGACCTGTTCCTCCTGCTGCAATAGCAAATCGCGGAAACGGCGGATGCCTCTAAACTTGTCCCCGCTCGCGGTCGTGCCGCTGGCATCCACGTTGAGGCCCCAGCGGTATTCGTGGACCGGGCGGCCCATGAAACGGTGGTTGGTCCAATCGCCTTTCCCGGTGGTGCGGTAGCGTTGGCGAAAGCCTCCGATCGGATCGAAGCTTTCCAGCGCAAACCCGGGCGGATCGATGTGTTGATGGCAGCTGGCGCAACTGGCGACATTGCGATGCTTGGCGAGTGTCTCGCGGATGGTTACTGCTCCGCGGATATCCGGTTCCAGTGCGCTGATGGTGGGCGGTGGCGGTTGAGGTGGTGTACCTAAGAGCGAGTTTAGTACCCAGTGTCCGCGTTTGACCGGAGAGGTAAGTGTTCCGTTGGCGGTGACCTTCAGGATGCTGGCTTGGGTCATCAGGCCACCACGCACACTATCAGCAGGCAATGCGACTCGGCGCAGTCTTTCTCCGGAGATATTGGCCATGCCATAATGGTGAGCGAGTCGGCGGTTGACGAAGGTGAAATCAGACTTGATGAAATTGCGAGCAGGCAGGTTCTTCGCCAGTAGTTCGCGTAGATAAAGCCGTGTTTCAGCGAGCATGGCTTGGCGCAATTCATTATCGTACTCAGGGTACAGGGTTGGGTCCGGTGTGGTGGCGTCGATGTCGCTCAAGTGCAACCAACCATCGAGAAAGTCATTAATGAATCGGTTCGAGCGCGGATCATTCAACATGCGGTCCACCTGCACGGCGAGCACCTTGGGTTGGGTGAGTTTCTTTTCGTTGGCGAGGCTGGTCAGTTCGTCATCGGGTAACGTCTTCCAGAGGAAATACGAAAGTCGGCTGGCCAGTGCGTGATCGTCCAGCGGACCGGGTTGGCCGGCGTGAAAGAGGAACTGTGGCGAACTGAACATGGCCCGCAGGGGGGCGCGAACCATTTTATGCATCGGTTGGTTCTTGGGGTGATGCGGTTTGGCGAGGGAGACAAAGGATTCGATTTCCGCGTCCGTTACCGGCCGGCGGAAGGCCTTGGGCGCGAGCCGCTTGACGATGTCGTGCAGGTGCTCTTTGGGATCCTTGGTGGGCTGTGTCCAGTAGATGCGATGCTGCGGTAGCCATGGGGTCTGTACGCCGGTGAGCAAATTACGGGTACGCGTTGGTGGCCACACTTCCTCCAACGGCCCCTCGATCTTCAGCCACTTGATGGCTAGACCTTCGCCCTTGTAGCCGCGCGCGCCCTTGTCGCGCATCATGTAGATCATTTTCCCGTCCGGAGCCGCGTTGAGGTTCAATCCTGCGGGAAAAAAGAATTCACCCGGCTCGAAATATTGGGTGAGTTCAATCTTGCGGGATTCGCCGGGCTTGATTTCAAAGTTACCAATCAACTCGGTGTTACCGTGCTTGTCACTGGCCTTGTATAAGCCGAAGCCGATGTGGGTCTTGGCTTGATAGCCGGCGCCTTCGGCAGTGATTCGGTAGAGCCCGGGGTAAGGGAAGTGATACCCCATGTTGTTGGATTGGGCGACGTGCGGTTCACTGCGGTAGCTGAACATCACATAGGCGTCATCGGTGCGCATCACGGTCTGTCCACCGTTGCGCATCGGGCGGTCGAACCACATACTACTGTACCTGTTGTTGCGGTAATCCATCATACGCGCTGCCTCTCGAGGCTTTGGGCCGAGCATGATGGTCTCATCGAGCGCGGCGTCCACGGCCTTCAGGTAGCTGCGAATATGCACGGGCGAAATGCCCTGTTTCTCAGCGACGTTGGCGAACTTGGCCGAGGCATTCTCCGGTGGTAAATGCCTTTTTAGGTTTCCACCTATGCCAAGGATATCCTGCAGGGTGTATTCAAACTCCAGTCGGGTCAGTCGACGAGCAGCCACACGGCCCTGGGCAGCTTGTTGTTTCCGATTGGCCGCGATTAGGTCTACTTCCAGTGCGGCTAATGCTTTCGCTTGAAGCGCGGCTTCCGGACGTGGCTTGTTCTTGGGGGGCATTTCGCCCTTTTGGACCCGGTCAAAGATCTTCATCCATTGGCGAAAGGTGGCGGCATCGGATAGGTCATGTCCGAGTTTTTCAAAATTTAACTGCGTATCGGTATTCGCATCATGGCAATCAATGCACGAGGCCTCCACCAGCGGTGAGACAGCCGCCTTAAAGGCTTGTCCATGGGCAGGTAGGCCGATAAGCAGGAGAAGGGCTATGACGATGTTCCGGTTCATTTCAAATGCCATGCCTTAATTCTCTTTCTCATCCGTTCGGCCAGTTCCGGCGGCGACGTGGGTGAGAAT